>JBEVMD010000488.1:0-12432 GCA_040508835.1 Duganella sp.
CGCCGTCCATGCTGAAGATGAAGGTGGTGCCGGACGCATCGGACAGCACGTCGATCTCGCCGCCGTGCGACCGCGCGATTTCCGACACGATGAACAAGCCCAGTCCCAGTCCCTTTTCAATGCTGCCCGAGCTGCCGCGCCAGAACGGCTTGAACAGCTGATCGGCCGTGTCGGGCGCAATGGCCGGGCCCCGGTTGGAGACGATCACATCCAGCGCGCCATCGGCCTGGTGCACGTTCACCCGTACCGGATGGTCGGGGTCGCCATGCACCAGCGCGTTTTTCAGCAGGTTCGACAGCAACTGCGCCAGCCGCCCGGCGTCCCCCATCACCCAGCCGCTCATCTGCAAGTGCGCCACGATGGTGCTGCGCGGATGGGCGCCGCGCAATTCGGCAATCACCTGTTCGAAGGCGGCGTGCAGGCCGTACTCGGGACGGCGCTCGATGGCGATGCCGCCGCCCATCCTGCCGCGCGTAAAATCGACCACGTCGTCGACCAGGCCGGCAATGCGCATGGCGCTGCGGCGGATGCGGTCGACGACCTTGGCTGCCGGCGGCGGCAGGTTGCTCAGGCTGAGCACATCGGCGCCGGTGACGATGGAGCTGAGCGGGGTGCGCAGATCGTGGCCCAGCACGGCGATGAACTGCTCGCGCAGCTCGGCCGCCCCCAGTTCGTCGGTCAGGGCGCTTTGCGCGGCGGCCAGCTGGCGCTCGGACTCGAGCTGCACCGAAATCAGTTGCGCGAACAGCTTGAGCGTTTCCGTCACCTTGGGCGAGGACAGCTGGTTCGAGACGGGATCGAGCCCGCACAGGGTGCCGAAATAATCGCCGCCCGGGCGGAACAAGGGAATCGAAAAATAGCTCTGGAAGCCGTAGATGCGCGGCGTATGGTGATTGCGGTAGCGCTCGTCGTCGGCCACGCTGTCGATCACCACGGCGTGGCGGGTATCGCGCACTTCCTCGCAGATGGTGGTGGTCACGTCGAGCCCGTCGCCCACCTTGAGGCCGAAGTCGAGCCGGTCGAGCACGGCGCACGTGGTCCAGGAATCAGGCGTCACGCGCGCCACGCACACGAAGCGCAAGCCGGTCAGCGCCGCTACCGTTTCCAGGATGGTGGGCACGGCCGGCATTGCCTGGATCAGCGCAATGTCGGCGGCAATGTTTTCTTGCATGGAGATCAGCTCGGTGGTTGCACAATCGTCACATCATACACGCCACCGATCACGGCCGCGCCGACTCGGCCGGCTGCAGCCTGGCCACCAGCGCGCCGGGACGGGTCTCGATGCCGATGAGTGCGAACTGTACGCCCGCGTAGCGCAACTCTTCGGGCTTGAAGGTGTGGACGGCCACGTTTTTTACCAGGGTATCGCTGAGCAGGTTGGCCACGCTGGCCAGCTGGGTTTGCTTGCCCTGGTCGATCTGATCGAGCGCGAAACGGTCCACGTGGGTGTCGCCGATATAGATGGTGTTGCGCGCACTGTCCACGTTCAGGCGCCCGGAGACGGCCATGCTGCCGTGCCACGACTGCCTGGCCAGCAAGGGCGTGACGTTCAGATCGAACGTGATCGCGACCCGGTTGTTGTCGGCCAGGATGGCCAGTTGCGGGTGACTGAGTTCGACGTCGAAGATGCCCAGCACCCGGTGGTGCAGCGGGAACTTGCGCTCCAGGTCATGCTGCAGGCGCTCCTGCCTGAGTTCGACGTCGCGCGGACCGATCAGGGCGGAGCAGGCGGACAGCACGCCTGCCACCAGCAGCAGCGACAGGGTGAACGAGGCGTAGCGTTTCAGGTTGGCCATGCGGCGGCTCCATTGATGGGAATCCCCCATTATGACCGAACCGCCGCGCCACGGCACGCTGCCCGCCTCCCGTTCCCCGCTACCCGCGCCGGCGTCAGGCGGCGATATGCAGCGGACGCTCGCGGTCGAAGGTGTCGGGCGCAACCAGTTCGCCGAACTCCACGTTGCGCGTGGCGATGTCGTGGAACGCGCCCACCAGGCCGATCTCGCCGCGGCGGATGGCTGCGCGCAGGAACTCGCTGCCTTCGATGATCTGCGCCAGCGAGTTTTCCACGTTGTGGCGCGCCACGCGGTCGCGCAAGGCCTTGTCGCCCAGGTGAGCGTGACTGTCGGCGCACTGGTGGATCGCCCACTGGATCTTGCCGGTGATGGCGCCGATGCTGTGCGCGCCCTCCTGCTGCATGGCCAGGCCGATGGCGCCGCACGAGGAATGGCCTTTCACGACGATCAGCTTGGCGCCGAGCTTGGCGGCGATTTCCAGGCTGCCGATGATTTCGCGGCTGATGACGTTGCCGGCAATGCGGATGGTGAGCAAGTCGCCGAGACCGGCGTCGAAAATGATTTCGGGCGACGTGCGCGAGTCGATGCAGTTGACCACCACGGCCATCGGGTGCTGGCCGCCGGCCGTGGCGCTGGCTTGGTGCACATAATCGTTCTCGAACCGGCGCCCCTCGCGGAACCGCAGGTTGCCTTCCTTGAGCACTTGCAGCACGGCGTGCGGATCGAGCTTTTTCTGGGTGGCGTGATCGAGCACCGGCACGAACTGGTCGGGCGCATGCTGGCGGTACGCCTCGCGCAGGCCCACCACGCTCAGTTGCACGTCGCGTTCGGCCGCCACGGTGCGGTAGTCCTCGATCACCTCGAGCGCATCGTGGTCGATGTAGTCGGTGCCGGCAGCGTCGATCACCACCTGCGAGCCGGCGGGGATGCCCCACAGCGCGTCCTTGATGGTGGCCTTGTTCAAGAACGACACCTGGTTCGGCAGCTGCATCTTGATCACGTCGCCAATGTGCAGCTTGTACTGCTGGATCGAATACGGGTTGCGGAAGTTGCTGCGCAACAGGTAGAACAGGCCGGCAGCCAGGCCGATCACCACGCCCGTCAGCAGATCGGTCGCCACGATCGCCACCACCGTGATCAGGAACGGCATGAATTGCGTGCCGCCCTTGCCGTACATCTCGCGGAACACGGCCACGTTGGCCAGCTTGTAGCCGGTGGTGATCAGGATCGCGGCCAGCACGGCCAGCGGGATCATGTTCAATACCGGGCTGAGCAACAGCACGCCCGCCAGCAGGAACACGCCGTGCAGCACGGCCGACGCCTTGGTCCGGTTACCGGACTGGACGTTGACAGTGCTGCGCACGATCACCGACGTCACCGGCAAGCCGCCGACCAGGCCGGCCAGCAGATTGCCCACGCCCTGGGCCAGCAGCTCGCGGTTGGGCGGCGTTTCGCGCTTGAGGGGATCGACCTTGTCCACCGCTTCCACGTTGAGCAGGGTCTCCAGCGACGCCACGATGGCAATCGTGGCGCCCACCAGCCAGACGTCGACATTGCCCAGGTGGCGCCAGTCGGGCAGTTGCAGCAAGGCGGCAGGGTCGGCAAGATCGATCGACGGCAGGTCCACCAGGTGGGTGGCGGTGATGGCCAGCGCCGGCGCCAGCGCGGCAAACAGCGCATTGAGTGCAATCGCGAACGCCACCACGAACAGCGGCGCCGGCAGCCATTTCAGCTTGCCCAGCGGCGTGCTGCTCCAGTACACCAGCAGCAGGATCGACAAGGTGGAAATGATCAGCGCACCGGGCGTGATGAATTCCAGCGCTCGCAACAGCATCGAGAACAGATTCTCGCCATTACCCTGGAAAAAAGAGAAGTTGTCGGCGTTCTTGGGGTCGTAGCCGAATGCGTGCGGAATCTGGGTCAGGATCAGCAAAATGCCGATCGCCGCCAGCAAGCCCTTGATCACGCTCGACGGCACGTAGTTGGCCACGAAGCCGGCGCGGCACACGCCCATGACCACCTGCAGCGCGCCGGCAATCATGATCGCCACCAGCAGGATCTCGAATCCGCCCAGCTTGGTGCTGGACGCCAGCACCACGGCCGCCAGGCCCGCCGCCGGGCCGCTGACACTGGTCTGCGAGCCGCTGATCGCGCCCACCACGATGCCGCCGATAATGCCCGAAATAATGCCCGACATAAGCGGCGCGCCGGAAGCGAGCGCGATCCCCAGGCACAGCGGCAAAGCGACTAGAAAGACCACCAGGGCGGCCGGAATATCATATTTTAGATTCTTCATCATGGGCATCCATATTAACGATACGTTCAATGGCGGCTGGCGCATTTGAATAAGGCGCAAGACGTCCTCCCGGGTGCGCTGGGATATAAAACAATTAAAAAAATAAAACCAAAAATGATTAATCGGCGACGGAAGTCATTCCGCGCACCGGCTGCACCACCAGTGCCGAAGGATCACCTGGCACAGTGGAGAGACGAGTTGAGCGTTGCGCTTGAAACCAAATATAGCATGGACTTTTGCAGTGCACAAAAGTTTTTCTCCTGATTTGCATCAATCGTTTTATGCGCGCGATCCGAATTATTTTTCAGCCGGATATGATTATTATCGATCTGTAATCGCACAGATTTTATTCTCGGAAATTTGAATAATCGGAACGCAAGTGCATATATGGCATAAACTGCGTAATAATACGTAGCACGCCAAAGTCCTCATCGCGCGCTGTCGCGGGCGCCCTGGCCGGGCCGCGTGGCCTACAATGCGGCGATGACCCACACCACACGTATCGGCTGCGCCGGCTGGAGCATCGGCCGCGAGACCGCAGCCTGCTTTCCCGGGGAAGGCAGCCACCTGGAACGTTACGCCCGCGTGATGAATTGCGTGGAGATCAACTCCTCGTTTTACAAACCTCACCAGGCCAGCACCTACGCGCGCTGGGCACTGGCCGTGCCGGACGACTTCCGCTTTGCCGTCAAGCTGCCACGCAGCATCAGCCACGACCGCAAGCTGCACGACATCGACGCCCTGCTGGACGCTTTTGCGGCCGAGGCCAACACGCTGGAGGCCAAGCTCGGCTGCATCCTGGTGCAACTGCCGCCCAGCCTCAAGCTCGACGCAGGCCTGGCCGACGCGTTTTTTACCGCACTGCGCCAGCGTTTTACCTGCGCCCTCGCCTGCGAAGCGCGTAACGCAACATGGTTCACCGACACTGCCACCGAACTGCTGCACCGGCACGGCATCACCCGCGTGATTGCCGATCCGCCCGCCGGGGAGGGCGGTCCGTTCGCGCCCACCACGGACCGGGTGTACGCGCGCCTGCACGGCAGTCCGCGCATGTATTACTCGTCGTATCCCGATGCCTACCTGGACCAGGTGGCGGCCTACCTCGCCAGCCGTGACGGCTGGTGCATCTTCGACAATACCGCCGCCGGCGCGGCGCTGGGCAACGCCCTCACGCTGCAGCAAAAAACTGCGTGAAAAACAACGTTCGCCGTCACCGGGCTTGTATTTTGGATTTGCAGTGTTATAGTTACCTACAACACCAACCCATCAACACACCAGGAGGACTCGATGTATGTCCACGACAGGCTGGAATGACAACGCGCCGATCTACCGGCAGTTGAAAGACAAGGTGATCGGCATGCTGCTCGATGGCGTCCTGAAGGCGGGCGACGCCCTGCCCTCGGTACGGCAGGTGGCAGCCGACTATCAATTGAACCCGATCACGGTGTCGCGCGCCTACCAGGAACTGGTGGACGAGACGCTGGTCGAAAAACGCAGGGGACTGGGCATGTACGTAACCGAAGGCGCACACGACAAATTACTTTCCAGCGAACGCGAACGCTTCATGCGCGACGAATGGCCGGCCATGCTGGAACGCATCCGCCGCCTGGGCCTCGACCCGGCCGCCCTGCTGACCGCGGCGCCGGCCGCGCCGGGAGCGCTGTCATGACTGCCGCTGCCAACCACGTGATTGCCGCGGCCAGCCTGGTCAAGCACTACGGCGCCCGGACCGCGCTCGACGGCGTCAGCTTCACCATCGACGCCGGCCGCATCGTCGGCTTGATCGGCCCCAACGGTTCGGGCAAGACCACCACCCTGAAAGCCATCCTGGGCCTGACGCCGTTCGAGGGCGACCTGTCGGTGCTGGGCCGCGATCCGCGCACCGAGCGCGAGCTGCTGATGAACGACGTGTGCTTTATTGCCGACGTGGCGATCCTGCCCAAGTGGCTCACGGTGCGCCAGGCCATCGATTTCGTGGCGGGCGTGCACCCGCGCTTCAACCGCGCACGCGCCGAGCACTACATTGCCAACACCAAGCTCAGCCCGAACATGAAGGTGAAAGCCATGTCCAAGGGCATGGTGGTGCAGCTGCACCTGGCGCTGGTGATGGCGATCGACGCCAAGCTGCTGGTGCTCGACGAACCCACGCTGGGACTGGACATCCTGTACCGCAAGCAGTTTTACCAGAACCTGCTGGAAGACTATTTTGACGATGCCAAAACCATCGTCATTACCACGCACCAGATCGAAGAGGTCGAGCACATCCTCACCGACCTGATGTTCATCGACAACGGCAAGATCGTGCTGTCGGCCAGCATGGACGAGGTGGGCGAACGCTACACCGAAGTGATGGTCGATGCCCAGTACGAAACCGCCGCCGCCGCACTGAACCCGATTTCCCGGCGCACCGTGTTCGGCAAGGCGATCATGCTGTTCGACCGCGCCGACCGTACCCAGCTGGAGCGCTTCGGCGAAGTGCGCACGCCCAGCGTTGCCGACCTGTTTGTCGCGACCATGAAAGGAAGCTACGCATGAAAACCATGAAATGGCTGATCCGGCGCGAGCTGTGGGAACACAAGGGCATGCTGGTGTGGGTGCCGGCGGCAATTGCCGGCCTGATTGCAGCGCTGGCGCTGGCCGCCACCTTCCTCAATCAGCACATGAGCCTAAACGGCGAGGCATTATCGCCGCAAAACATCATCGTCACCATCGAGGGCGAAACGCGCATCCGCATCGTCGACACGCTGGCGCAGGGCTACGCCATCTCGGCCGCTCCGGTGTACATGGTGCTGGGCTTTCTGGTGTTTTTCTACTGCCTCGGAGCGCTCAATGACGAGCGGCGCGACCGCAGCATCCTGTTCTGGAAGTCGCTGCCCGTCTCAGACCTGACGACGGTCGCGTCGAAGGCGCTGGTAGCGCTGGTGGTGGCGCCGCTGATCGTGATCGGCATCGCCCTGGCCATGTCGCTGCTGCTGCTGCTGGCCGTGTGCGTCAAGGTGGCGCTGCACGGCACCAACCTGTTCGGCGAACTGCTGATGACGCCCGACCTGTACCTGACGCCATTGCGCGTGCTGGCGCTGCTGCCTGTGTATATCCTGTGGGCGCTGCCCACGGTCGGCTGGCTCTTGATGATCTCGAGCATGGTGCGCTCGAAAGTCTTCCTGTGGGCGGTGGGCATTCCCGTGGTGGCGGGCCTGGTGCTGCTGTGGGCGGAAAAGGCGCTGGGGTTTGCCGTCAATGCGCCGTGGCTCATCAGCAATGTGCTCAACCGCCTGCTGCTGGGCGTGGTGCCGGGATCGTGGCTGGGCTTTACGCCGCGCGTGGCGCAACTGGCAGACGACCACGCTGATCACGTGACCAATGGCGTGGCCGCCGCCATCTTCAGCGAATCGTGGGCGTCGCTGGCGCAGCCGCAGCTGTGGCTGGGCGTGGCCGCTGGCATTGCCATGCTGGCGGTCGCGGTACGCATGCGCCGCCGCCGCGAAGAAGGCTGACCACACCGCCATGGCGGCGCTTCAGTCTGCGCTTTACCACCAGGAGCGCCTGACTGAGGCGCCAGAGCAAGGCGCAGCAACGAAGACAGTACGCCAGTACGGCGAGGCGCTGCAACGCCGCTATGGCGCTTCAGTCAGGCGCTCCTACTCGAATTGCTGGCGGAATTCGGCGAACTGCGCAGTCAGATCCTCGACCTGGCGGCGCAGCAGTTGCACTTCCTGCTCCAGCGCGCCCACGCGGCTGCCCTGGCCGGCGCTGCTGACGGAACCGCCGAGACTGGCAGCGGTTTCTTCGCGCGCCAGCGCTTCCTCGCCGGCCAGCAGGTGGCCATAGCGGGGTTCCTTGGTGCCGGGCGCCAGCGGCAGTTTCGAGACCAGCGGCGGAAATTTATCGATCAGGAATTGCAGCGCGTGCTCCACCTCGGCCACCGATTTGAAATCGTGCAGGCGGCCGCTGCGGGTGCGGATTTCGCCGGCCGTCTGCAGCCCGCGCAGCATCAACAACGTCAGCACGGCCAGCTTGTCCTGCTCCAGCGTGTGCTTGATGCGCAGGCGGTGTTCGTACTTGGTCACGCGCGCGCCGGCCTGGGTAATGCCGTTCACATACTTGTTCTGCATGAGCCGTTGCAGCACTTCGGCCACCGTGTCTTCCGACACCGACATCACCGGATCGCGGCTCGACAACTGGTTGCAGCCGTTCACCAGCGCGTTGAGCGACAGCGGATAGTTGTCGGGCGTGAGCGCTTCCTTCTCGGCCAGCACCGCCAGCACGCGGATTTCAAACGGGTCCAGTATGTCGACGCCTTCGGGCGTTGTTTCCATGTGCGCTATCCTTATTCGACGAGCTTGTTCAATTGGTCGGAATTTAATTTATCACATTCGGGCACGCCCTGACACTCGAGCCCCGCCGCGCGCATGGTGGCCATCAGGCGCTCGATGCGCGCCTCCTGCTTGACGGCGTTCTCGATCAGCCCGCGCAGCGCTTTCGACAGCGGATCGTCGCCGTTGGGCGTGACGCCGTACGCCGAGAACGGATTGGCGGCAGCGTTGTGCAGGTCTTTCTGCACGATATGGGCCGGGTTGCCGACGGCAGTCGCTCCCGCCGGCACCGGTTTGAGCAGCACGGCGTTCGAACCCACCTTGGCATAGTCCCCGACAGTAAAGCCGCCCAGCACCTTGGCGCCGGCGCCAATGATGACGCCCCGTCCCAGCGTGGGATGGCGCTTGGCGCCCGTGTGCAGCGACGTGCCGCCCAGCGTCACGCCCTGGTAGATGGTGCAGTCGTCTCCGACCTCGGCCGTCTCGCCGATCACCACGCCGAAGCCGTGGTCGATAAAGACGCGGCGGCCGATGGTGGCGCCCGGGTGGATCTCGATGCCGGTGATCATGCGCGCCAGGTAGGAGAGGAAACGGCCGAGCCATTTCATCCGGTGGCGCCAGCACCAGCAGGCCCAGCGGTGCATGACGATCGCTTGCAAACCGGGATAGCAGGTCAGCACTTCCCAGGCGTTGCGGGCAGCGGGGTCGCGTTCGATGATGCTGTTGATGTCTTGGCGCAGACGATGAAACATGGCGTATCCAGAAATGACAACCGGTGCTCGAATGGTAGCGTATCCGGTTGGGAGTTGCTGAACAGCGGCAAACTTGAGGAGAGGTCCGGCGGCCCCTGAAGTTGGCCGCCGGTGGTGCAGAGCGCGAAAGTTATGCTTCTTTGGCGATGCGCTGGCGGCGGGCTTCGTACAGACAGACACCCGAAGCGACCGAGACGTTCAGACTCTCAACCGAGCCGAACATTGGAATGCTGACCAGCATGTCGCACGTTTCGCGCGTCAGGCGGCGCATGCCCTCGCCTTCCGAACCCATGACCAGGGCGGTCGGGCCGGTGAAGTCGGCTTCGTATAAACCTTTTTCGCCGTCGTCGGACGTGCCGATCAGCCAGATGTCGCGTTCCTTCAGTTCGCGCAGCGTGCGCGCCAGGTTGGTGACCGTGATGTAAGGCACGGTCTCGGCAGCGCCGCTGGCGACCTTGGCGGCGGTGGCGTTCAGGCCCACGGCGCGGTCTTTCGGCACGATCACCGCGTGCGCGCCCACGCCGTCGGCCACGCGCAGGCAGGCGCCGAGGTTGTGCGGATCGGTGATGCCATCCAACACCAGCAGCAGCGGCGGGCCCTCGATGGCGTCGAGCAGTTCATCGAGGTTGCGCGCCAGCGCCAGCTGCGACGCAAACGCAATCACGCCCTGGTGGCGGCGGGTGCCGACGATCTTATCGAGGCGGGCCGAATCGACCGGCATGATGCGCACGCCGGCCGCCTTGGCATTGGCCACCAGGTCTTTCATGCGGCGGTCGTCGCGCGTGGCGTCGATGAAAATCTCTTCCACCGACGACGCCTCGTGACGCAAGCGCGAGGTCACCGCGTGGAACCCAAAAATCATTTTGTTCTTCATTTACTTATCGCTTCTTCTTACTTTTTGCGGCAGGTTTGGCTGCCTGGGGTGCTGCCGGGGCAGACGCCGCGGCATTGTTCTTGCTGCGGCCACCGCGCGAACGGGACTTGGGCTTGCTGCCGCCGCCGTTGCTACCATTAGTGCCACCGTTATTGCCACCGCCGTTGCCGGCATTGCTGTCCGCCGCCGTGGTTTTCACTTCGTGGCGCTGCGACGTGGTCGGGCCGGGCTTGATGTTGGACTTGCGATCCTTGCCGCCATTGCCGCCGCCTTCGGGCTTCGGTGGCGGCGCATCGGGGCCGGACAGGCGCAGGTCGATCTTGCGCGTTTCCAGGTCCACGCGCACCACTTGCACGGTCACGCGGTCGGTCAGCTGGAAGCGTTTGCCGGAGCGTTCGCCCTTCAGTTCGTGGCGGGCGTCGTCGTACTGGAAGTAGTCGGAGCCGAGGTCGGTGACATGCACCATGCCTTCGACGAACAGCTGGTCGAGCTGGACAAAAATGCCGAACGTGGCCACGCCGGTGATGATGCCGGTGAATTCCTCGCCCAGCTTGTCCTGCATGAAGTAGCACTTGAGCCAGGCTTCGACATCGCGCGACGCTTCGTCGGCGCGGCGTTCGTTGGCCGAGCAGTGCACGCCCAGCGCATCCCAGATCGTCAGGTCGGCGGCTTTTTTCTCTTTGCCGTCGGCCTTGTCCTTGGCCTGCTGCTTGCGCGTGGCGTTGGACACATTGGTGTTCAATACGCTGGTGGACGGAATCTTCGGCTCGTATTTTTTACCGACCAGGATCGCCTTGATGGCGCGGTGCGTCAGCAAGTCCGGGTAGCGGCGGATCGGGCTGGTGAAGTGGGCATAGGCCTCGTACGCCAGGCCGAAGTGGCCGATGTTGTCCGGGCTGTAGACGGCCTGCTGCATCGAGCGCAGCAGCATGGTTTGCAGCAGCGACGCGTCGGGACGTTCCTTGATCTGGCGCATCAGCGACGCGTAGTCGCCGGCGGCCGGCTTGTCGCCGCCTTCCAGCGTCAGGTTCACCTGTTTCAGGAACGTGCGCACCTGCTTGAGCTTTTCAGCGGTGGGGCTGGCGTGGATGCGGTACGTGCCCGGATGCTTGTTGCGAATCAAGAGGTCGGCCGCGCAAACGTTGGCGGTCAGCATGCACTCTTCGATCAGGCGGTGCGCATCGTTGCGCGTGCGCGGAATGATTTTTTCGATCTTGCCGGTGGCCGGATCGCTGACGATATACGTTTCCGTGGTCTCGAAATCGATCGCGCCGCGTTCGCTGCGCGCTTTGAGCAAGGCCTGGAATACGTCGTACAGGTTGTCCAGGTGCGGCACCAGGCCGGGACGGCGCGCGGCAGCCGGGCCCTGCTTGTCGCCCAGGATGTCGGCCACCTCCGTGTACGTCAGGCGCGCAGCCGAGTGGATCACGGCCGGGTAGAACTGGTAAGCCTTGATCTCGCCCTTGGCGGTGATCACGGCGTCGCACACCAGCGTCAGGCGGTCGACGGCCGGGTTCAGCGAGCACAGGCCGTTGGACAGTTTTTCCGGCAGCATCGGGATCACGCGGCGCGGGAAGTACACGGACGTGCTGCGCTCGAGCGCATCGGTATCGAGCGCATCGTTCGGTTTGACGTAGTGGCTGACGTCGGCAATCGCGACGATCAGGCGATAACCGTTGCTGCGGCCGATCTTGACCGGTTCGCAGTACACGGCGTCGTCGAAGTCGCGTGCGTCTTCGCCGTCGATGGTGACCAGCGGCACGTCGCGCAAATCGACGCGCTCGCCCAGGTCGCTGTCGCGCACGTGGTCGGGCAACTTGTTGGCCTGCTTGAGGGCGGCCGGCGAAAACACGTGCGGCACGTTGAACTTGCGCACGGCAATCTCGATTTCCATGCCGGGATCGTCGAGGGCGCCGAGGATTTCCACGATCTTGCCTACCGGCTGCTTGAAGCGCATCGGCTGCTCGGTCAGCTCGACGCTGACGACCTGCCCTGCCTTGGCCTTGCCGATCGAGCCTTCGACCAGCACGTCCTGAGAAATGCGCTGGTCTTCCGGCGCCACGACCCACACGCCGCCCTCGTTGATGAGGCGGCCGATGATGTGGGTATTGGCGCGGCTGACGACTTCGACAATCGTGCCTTCCTTGCGGCCGCGGCGATCGACACCGACCACCTTGGCCATCACGCGGTCGCCATGCAGCACTTTCTGCATTTCTTTTTCAGGCAGGAACAGGTCTTCGCCCGGCTCGTCCGGGATCACGAAGCCGAAACCGTCGCGGTGGCTGCTGACCTTGCCGGCAATGAAACCGGTGTCCTCGGCCAGGGTGAAGTTGCCGGTATCGTCGACAACGATCTGGCCATCGCGTTGCATGGCGTTCAGGCGGCGCGACAGCACGGCCTG
>JBEVMD010000554.1:0-4654 GCA_040508835.1 Duganella sp.
GCTGCGTCGGTCGAGGCGGGATTTGCCGCCGCCGCGCGCCGTTTCGGCCCGGTCGACATCCTGGTCAACAACGCCGGCCAGGCCGCATCGGGGCCGTTCGTCAAAACCGACGCTGCGCTGTGGCAGCGCATGCTCGATGTGAACCTGGGCGGCGTGTTCCACTGCACCCAGGCCGCGCTGCCGGCCATGCTCGATGCCGGATGGGGACGCATCGTCAACGTCGCATCCACGGCAGGGCTTACCGGCTACCGCTACGCCGCCGCGTACACGGCAGCCAAGCATGGCGTGGTGGGGCTCACGCGCGCGCTGGCGCTGGAGGTGGCCACGCAGGGCGTCACCGTCAACGCCGTGTGCCCCGGCTATACCGACACCGACATCGTGCGCGATGCGGTCGCCAACATCGTCGCCAAGACCGGGCGCACCGCGGCGCAGGCGCGCAGTGCGCTGGCCGCCGCCAATCCGCAACAGCGGCTGGTGCAGGTGGACGAAGTGGCCAATGCCGTGGCCTGGCTCTGCCTGCCCGCGTCCGGCGCCATGAATGGACAAGCCATCGCCGTCGCCGGCGGTGAAGTGATGTAATCCTCGAAAGCCCATGATGCCCCGTTCCGCCCCCGATCGCACCACCGCAGAACCCACGCCGGACGACCAGGAACCGGTGCTGGACCTGGCCAGCCGGCTCACGCAGGACCACCACCAGTCGCTCAAGCTGTGGCTGCGCATGCTGTCGTGCACCGTCAAGATCGAAAACGAAATCCGCAGCCGGCTGCGCGCCACGTTCGGCATCACGCTGCCGCGCTTCGACCTGATGGCGCAGCTCGAACGCCATCCGCAAGGGCTGCGCATGGGCGAGCTGTCGCGGCGCATGATGGTCACGGGCGGGAACATCACCGGCATCACCGATCAGCTGGAGCAGGAAAAGCTGGTGGTGCGCGTGCCCGATCCGAAGGACGGCCGGGCCTACAGCGTCAAGCTCACCGCCGCCGGGCGCCGCGCCTTTGCCGCCATGGCGCAGGTGCACGAAGGCTGGATCGCCGAACTGCTGCAGGACGTGTCGGGCGCCGACAAGACCCAATTGATCGAGCTGCTGTCGCAGATGAAAACCCATCTGAACGCGCTGGACGACAAATAAGGAACCACCATGCGATATCTCCCGGGCCAGGCCCACCAACTGCCGGGCAACGGCCACGCGTTGTCGGGCTACCAGTCCCGCCACTTCCTGTTTGCGGTGGACGCGGGCGTGGCCACGCTCACGCTCGACCGCCCCGAGCGCAAGAATCCGCTCACGTTCGAGTCGTATGCCGAACTGCGCGACCTGTTTCGCGCGCTCGCCCAGGCCAACGATGTCAAGACCGTGGTGATCGCCGGCGCCGGCGACAATTTCTGCTCCGGCGGCGACGTCCACGACATCATCGGTCCGCTCACCCGCCTCGACATGCCGGGACTGCTGGCCTTTACCCGCATGACGGGCGATGTGGTCAAGGCGATGCGCGCCTGTCCGCAGCCGGTGATTGCGGCGGTCGATGGCGTGTGCGCGGGCGCCGGCGCCATGCTGGCGCTGGCGTCCGACATCCGCCTGGCCACGGCCCGCAGCAAGACCGCCTTCCTGTTCACCAGGGTCGGGCTGGCCGGGTGCGACATGGGCGCGTGCGCCTTGCTGCCGCGCGTGATCGGCCAGGGGCGCGCCGCCGAGCTGCTGTACACGGGCCGCTCGATGACGGGCGAAGAGGGCGAGCGCTGGGGCTTTTATAACAGCCTGCATGCGCCGGAGGCGCTGTCGGGCGCGGCGCGGGCGTTCGCACGGGGCCTGGCCGACGGCCCCACGTTCGCGCACGGCATGACCAAGACCATGCTGCAGCAGGAGTGGAACATGGGCGTGGACCAGGCCATCGAGGCGGAAGCGCAGGCGCAGGCGATATGCATGGCCACCAACGATTTTCATCGCGCGTACCACGCATTCGTGGCCAAACAACGACCTGACTTCGAAGGTGATTAACACATGGCGGATAAAAGTTATCTCGACTGGCCGTTCCTGGAACCGCGCCACGCCCAGCTGGAACGGCAGCTCGACGCCTGGGCCGGCGCGCATCTGCGCGACGTGCCGCACGACCGCGCGGGCGTGGACGACGCCTGCCGCCGCCTGGTGCGCCAGCTGGGCCATGGCGGCTGGCTGCGCCACGCGGTGGCCGGCGCCGCGCACGGCGGCGCGGCCGACGTCATCGACACCCGCGCCCTTTGCCTGATCCGCGAAACGCTGGCGCGCCACGACGGCCTGGCCGATTTCGCGTTTGCCATGCAGGGGTTGGGCGCGGGCGCCATCAGCCTGCACGGCACCGACGACCAGCGCCGGCGCTACCTGCCGCGCGTGGCGGCCGGCGACGCCATCGCCGCATTCGCGCTGTCCGAACCGCAGGCCGGCTCCGACGTCGCAGCCATGCAGTGCGCCGCGCGCCAGGACGGCGACGGCGGCGACTATGTGCTCGACGGCGAAAAGACATGGATTTCCAACGGCGGCATCGCCGACTTCTACGTGGTGTTCGCCCGTACCGGCGAGCAGCCGGGCGCGCGCGGCATCAGCGCCTTCATCGTCGATGCCGGGACGCCGGGCCTGCAAATCGCCGAGCGCATCGACGTCATCGCGCCGCACCCGCTGGCGCGCCTGCGCTTTACCGGCTGCCGGGTGCCGGCCACGCAGCGCATCGGCGCGGCGGGGCAGGGCTTCAAGGTGGCGATGGCCACGCTCGACGTGTTCCGCACGTCGGTGGCGGCCGCCGCGCTGGGGTTCGCGCGGCGTGCATTCGACGAAGCGCTGGCGCACGCCACGCAGCGCGCCATGTTCGGCCAGATGCTGTCGGACTTCCAGCTCACGCAAGCGAAGCTGGCAGACATGGCCACCGGCATCGATGCCGCCGCGCTGCTTACCTACCGCGCCGCCTGGCAGCGCGATGCGGGCCGCAAGGTCACCAGGGAGGCGGCCATGGCCAAACTCACGGCCACCGAAACGGCGCAGCAGGTGATCGACGCCGCGCTGCAGCTGTTCGGCGGGCTGGGGGTGGTGAGCGGGCAGGCGGTCGAGCGCCTGTACCGCGAGATCCGCGCGCTGCGCATCTACGAAGGCGCCAGCGAGGTGCAGCAGCTGATCATCGCGCGCGAACTGCTGCGCGAAGCCGCTGCAGCCACGCCGGCGCAGGGGGCGGCATGATGGAGTTTCTACAACCGCCAGGCTGGCCGCGCGCGCGCGGGTATTCGAACGGCGTGGCCGCCAGCGGACGCACGGTGTTCGTCAGCGGCATGATCGGATGGGATGCCCACGGCGTGTTCCACACCGACGATTTTGCCGGCCAGGTGCGGCAGGCGCTGGAAAACATCGTGGCCGTGCTGGCCGAGGCGGGGGCACGGCCCGAGCACATCGCGCGCATGACCTGGTATGTGCTCGACAAGCAGGAATACGTGGCGGCCTACAAGGCCGTGGGCGCGGCCTACCGCGACGTCATCGGCGCCCACTATCCGGCCATGACGGCGGTGCAGGTGGCGGGGCTGGTCGAGGACCGCGCGCGGGTGGAGATCGAGGTGACGGCGGTGGTGCCGGAGCGTGCCGCTGCGGGCGGCAACGTCACAGTATGAAGCGCAGTTTCCGGCTCAGGTAATACACGGGTGGAAATGCGAGCAGGCTCAGCGCGGCAGCCGCGAGGAACAACGGGGTACCGGCGCGCGGCAGGTGGAACCATGCAATGGCGACCGTGATCATCAGCGTGTGGATCAGGTAGATATGGGTCGACAGCTTGGCGGCCAGGTCGGTGTGCAGGTGCCGCGTGGAGCGCACCAGCAGCATGGCCACGGCCGGTGCGACCAGTATCAGGCACAGGTAGACGTCGACGTTGAGCGTGTCGCGCGCGTAGCGGCCGGCAATCAGGGCTTCCACCGCCAGCCCGCACAGGCCGGCCGCCAGTATTGCCCAGGCCGCGCGCGTGGACACGTGCTCGCCCCGGGTGCGCAACAGGTAGCCGGCCAGCACGAACGGGAAACCGAACAGCACGCCGTTGCGGTATTTCCACACTGCCAGGTTGATGTCGGTATAGGCGTTGAGATACTGGAGCACCGTCGCGGTGCCAAACAGGCCCAGTCCCAGGATCAGCAACCACGGCACGCCCAGCTTCCTGGTCATCCTCAGCAACACCACGGCGTACACCAGGCCGATCAGGTACCACAGCTGGTAGTAGCCGAACAGGACCAGCTTGCCCACATCCTTCAGCACGCGTAGCCCGTCGCCTTCCGGGTGCGGATAAAACGGCGCATACACGAGCATCCAGATGGCGTACAGCACCAGGATGCGCTTGACCAGCTTGATGGTCGCGTGCTGGTTGTGGATGGCCAGGCCCAGGTAGTAGCCGTTGAACACGAAGAACACGGGCACTGCCATGCGAAACAATCCCTCGGTCAGCAGGTAGCCCAGCGGCGGGGCCATGTCCGAAAACAGGCCCGCGTGGATTGCCACCACCATCAGGGCCATGGCCACTTTTGCGTAATCGACGAAAAGATTCCGGTCCACACTCCACCTCCATGAGGTACGGCCACCTGGGGAACTACTGACGTGAAATTACAATTATGATAATTTTACAAGGGAGCGTCAACCCCGGCGGATGGCGATCGCAGCGCA
>JBEVMD010000557.1:0-3399 GCA_040508835.1 Duganella sp.
GGCTGGCCGCGGCTGACCTGCTGCGCGGCCGCGATCAGGCGCGCCACCGGCTCGGCCACGCTGCCGCGCGAACGGGCGGCAATCAGCAGTGCCGTCATGAAGGCCAGCACGGCCGTAACGCAGGCAGCGCCCAGGTTTTTCAGGATGTCCACCCACATCGGCAATTCGCTGCGCTCGATGACGACGGCGCCGGTGGGCTCTCCACGGCTGAGCACGGCTCGGTGCACGCGCGTGGACGGGATCCACGCCAGCGCCGGGCGCACTGGCGCGTAGTGGGCCAGCAGTTGCTCGTCGCTGTCGTACAGGGCGGCCTGAAGGATGTAGCGGTCGTGGCCCAGCGGCGCCAGCTGCTGATCGGCCTGCGCGCTGTCGCGACGCCGCAACGCCGTTTCGCTGTTAGTGCCGATCACGGCGGCCAGCGTTTCGAGCCGGTGGCGTTCCTCTTCCTGGTGGCTCAGCACGGATGTAAAGGCAAACGCGATCAATACCAGCAGCAGCGCGCTGCCGGCCGACAGCACGGATAGTATGGTCAGCCGCTGACTCAGGCCGGATCGCTCGTGGTTGGACATTGCGGTGGAACACTCCAACGGTGGACGCCGAATCGCCGGCGCGGAGGTGCGTGGCAGATTCATCCGTAGTGCCAATAGGAAAAATATAGGCTTGAGGTCAGAACGATATTGATCTATATCTAAACAGGGCACGTTTGCGCTATCTCAAACAACACTGGCAAAGGCAACGCAATCTGATGACGATGGAACGCAAAAAAATCCTCTTCATGGCCGAAGCCGTGACGCTGGCGCATGTCGGTCGTCCGCTGGCGTTGGCGCGCACGCTCGATCGCCAGCGCTACGACGTGTCGATCGCCTGCGCCACCGGCTACGAGCGGTTTTTCCAGGACAGCGGCATCACCCCGTTGCGCTTGCACAGTATTTCCAGCGCGCGTTTTCTGGCGGCACTGTCAGCCGGCAAGCCCGTGTACGACGCCGCCACGCTGCAGCAGTATGTCGACGACGATTTGCGCCTGCTGCGCGACCTGCGGCCCGACGTCGTGATCGGCGACTTCCGGCTGTCGCTGTCGGTCAGCGCGCGCCTGGCCGGCGTGCCGTACGTGAGCGTGACCAATGCCTACTGGAGTCCCTATGTGCAGCAGCGCTACCAGGTGCCGGCGCTGCCGATGGCGCGGCTGCTGCCGCTGGCGCTGGCGGACCCGCTGTTCCGCCTGGTGCGGCCGCTGGCGTTCGCGCTGCACAGCGTGCCCCTCAATCGCGTGCGCAGCGCGCACGGCTTACCGTCGCTGGGCGCCGACCTGCGGCGCGTGTACACCGACGCCGACCGCGTGCTGTATGCCGACATCCCGCAGATGTTCCCGGCCAGCGACTTGCCCGCCACGCACGCGTACATGGGGGCAGTGATCTGGTCGCCCGCCACGCCGTTGCCGCCATGGTGGCAGGACTTGCCGGCGGACCGGCCGCTGGTGTACGTGACGCTGGGCAGTTCGGGCCATGGCGACGTGCTGCCGCGCATACTGCAGGCGCTGGCGTCGCTGCCGGTGCGCGTGATCGCGGCCACGGCCGGCGGCGCCAGCCCCGCCGCGATTCCCGCCAATGCCCACGTGGCCGCCTACTTGCCCGGCATGGACGCCGCGCAGCGCGCGCAACTGGTGATCTGCAACGGCGGCAGTCCCACCAGCCAGCAGGCGCTGGTGGCCGGTGTGCCGGTACTGGGCATCGCAGGCAATCTGGACCAGTACCTGAACATGGGCGGCGTGCTTGCGTGCCGGGCCGGGCGGTTGTTGCGGTCGGACCGGCTGAGCGAGCGGGCCGTGCGCCAGGCGGTGCTGGCCTTGCTGGAAGAACCCGAAGCGCGCGCCGCCGCCCGGCGCCTGGCCGGGCATTTTGCCCACTACGATGCGGGCGCGCAGCTGGCGGCCTTGCTCGATAAACTGCTGCGTGAATAACCCCGGCCATAAAAAAACGGACCAGGCTTGCGCCCGGTCCGCAAAAAGCAGCCGCTGGCACGGCTTCAGGATGCTGCTTCGGCCCCCCCCTTGCTCCGGCGCCGCAACGCCAGCCCGGCAAAGCCCAGGCCCATGATGGCCAGCGTGGCCGGTTCCGGCACGGCCAGCGCGGCAAACGTTTGCGACGAATCCACTTTCAGGAACGGTACCGTGGTGGGCGTGGAGCCATCCCACATCATGGTCGGTGTAAAGAACGACGGCACGTTGGTGGTGCCCGTCACCTTGTCCTGGAAAATGGAGCCGGTCACGATGTCGAGGTAGTTGGGGTCGACGTAATCGATCATGAAGCGCGCATCGAACGAGCCGGTGCCGATGCCGCCGGCCGCCGTGAAGCTGGCGTCGTTGAACACCAGGTGGCCGGACAGGATGATGATGCCGTCGCCATCGGTGTCGCCGGGCGCCGTGCCGCAGCCGGCAGACGTGGAGCCGGTGCCGTAGCAGGCCACGGTGCCGGTGCCGTTGCCGGGCACGGCCTGGCTGCTGCCCGCGCCGGGCGTGATCTGGTCGAAATAAATGGCCAGGTTCTGCACGCCAGCGCGGATCGGATCGACGTCCATCGCTGCCGATTGCGAAGGCGGTAGCGTGAAGTGGGCGGTGGTGGGCGTCTGGGCATCGACCAGCTCCTGGAAGCGCACCACCTTGCTGATCTCGAAGGTTTGATTGAGGCCGGCTGGCGTGACGATGGCGGGGATATTGCTGTTGGACATGGTGCCAATCACCATCTGCGAGCGCAGTTCGGTGAGATAGGGCGCGGCGCCGCCGGGGCCGCCCACGGTCAGGCCGGGGATGAAGCCGGTGGCGAGACCGGTGTCGGTGACGTTGGTCCACAGATCGGCGTAGACGCTGTAGTTGCCGGTACCGGTGACATCCAGGCCGACCGTGGGGCCGGCGCTGGCGGTGAGCGGGGCGGCCAGCGCAGCCGCTACCAGGGCGGCGGCCAGCGCGGTTTTGTATGCTTTCATGTTTGCTCCCAGAGGTGAGTGGAACCCGGAAACCGGGGCCGTTCCACCGGTAGAGCAAAAGCCTTGCCAGCGTGCGCGATCCTTTGCAAATCAGGCACTTGCGTGCGGGGCGAACCGCGCAGCGGCGGGCGCTGTAAAAAATTCCGTCACGGCGCCGCCGATCAGGGTTCTGCAGCCAGCGCGGCAGCTGCGCGCAGCCGCCGCGCCGGCACGCCGCCCCACACTTCGCCGGCGCCGATCACCGTATCCTTGATGACCACGGCACCGGCGGACACGATGGCATTGTCGCCGATGCGCACGCCCGCCATGACCACGGCCGTGGCGCCAATGGTGACGGTGTCGCCGATTACAACCGCCTTCAGCTGCAGCCGTTCGCCCTCGATCACGTGGGCAAAAATCACGGCGTCGTGGCCGATGATG
>JBEVMD010000596.1:0-5566 GCA_040508835.1 Duganella sp.
CGTCATTCCCGCGCAGGCGGGGATGACGGATTTTCGCTTGGCGACCAAGGCTAACGCTAAGGCTATGGCTACGGCTTAGGGTTACGGCGCGCCATCGCGCTCACCGTTCACGCCGTCCCGCCCACGGTCATGCCGTCGATCCGCAAGGTCGGCTGCCCCACGCCGACCGGCACGCTCTGCCCCTCCTTGCCGCACACGCCCACGCCGGGGTCGAGGCACATGTCGTTGCCGATCATCGAGACCCGGTTCAGCACCTCGGGACCGTTGCCGATCAGGGTGGCGCCCTTGACCGGATAGGTGATCTTTCCATCCTCGATCATGTACGCCTCGCTGGCCGAGAAGACGAACTTGCCGTTCGTGATATCGACCTGGCCGCCGCCGAAATTCACCGCATATAGACCGTTTTTCACCGACGCCAGGATCTCGCCCGGGTCGCGGTCGCCGCCCAGCATATAGGTATTGGTCATGCGCGGCATGGGCAGGTGGGCGAACGATTCGCGCCGCGCGTTGCCCGTGACCGGCATCTTCATCAGGCGCGCATTCATCGTGTCCTGGATATAGCCCTTCAGGATGCCGTCCTCGATCAGCGTCGTGCACTGGGTGGGATTGCCCTCGTCGTCGATGTTGAGCGAACCGCGGCGGTCGGGCAAGGTGCCGTCGTCCACCACCGTCACGCCCCTGGCCGCCACCCGTTCGCCGATCATGCCCGAGAACGTCGATGAACCCTTGCGGTTGAAGTCCCCTTCCAGCCCATGGCCGATGGCTTCGTGCAACAGGATGCCGGGCCAGCCCGGCCCCAGCACCACCGTCATCTGGCCGGCCGGCGCCGGCCGGGCGTCGAGATTCACCACGGCCGACTGGACCGCCTCGGTCGCGTACGCGTCAAGCAGTTCGTCGCTGAAATAACCGTAGTCGTAGCGCCCGCCGCCGCCGGACGCACCGGTCTCGCGGCGGCCGTTCTGTTCCACGATCACCGTCAGCGACAGCCGCACCAGGGGACGGATGTCGGCCGCCAGCACGCCGTCGCTGCGCACGACCAGCACCACGTCGTATTCGCCGGCCAGGCCCGCCATCACCTGCACCACGCGCGTGTCTTTCGCGCGCGCCAGTTTTTCAATCCGTTCGAGCAGCGCCACCTTGGCCGTCGCGTCCAGCGACGCCAGCGGATCGTGCGGCAGATACAGCGCGCGCCCGCCCACGGGCGTCATGGCGCCGGCCACTTTGACTCTGCCCGCGCCGGCGCGGGCGATGGTGCGGGTGGCGGCCGCCGCTTCGCGCAGCGCCCGTTCGGAGATATCGTCCGAGTACGAAAACGCCGTCTTCTCGCCCGACACCGCGCGCACGCCCACGCCCTGGTCGATGGCAAAGCTGCCGCTCTTGACGATGCCCTCCTCCAGGCCCCAGCTTTCGCTCTTGGTGAACTGGAAGTACAGGTCGGCGTAGTCGACCTTGTGGGTGAACATCGCTCCCAGCGTCTTGAGCAGCTTGTCCTCGTCCAGGCCGAACGGCGTGAGCAGGATGTCGCGCGCGACGGCCAGGGTGGACAGATTGGGTTCGAACAATTTCATGGCGGTGCTCTCAGAATGAGGTATTGCATGGGCCGTGCTACATGGTCCGGTGCTTCAGCGCCGGCAGGCTCTGGCGCACGCCTTCCGTGAACGCGGCATCGATCTCGCCGGCCACCACGCCCTCGCCTTCGGCCAGCACCGATTTGACGGCGCCCCACGGGTCGATCAGCATGCTGTGGCCCCAGGTGCGGCGGCCGTTCGGATGGGTGCCGCCTTGCGCGGCGGCCAGCACATAGCACTGGTTTTCGATGGCGCGCGCGCGCAGCAGGATTTCCCAGTGGGCCTGGCCGGTCGTGTACGTAAACGCGGCCGGCAGCACGATCAGCGCCACCGGGCCCATGGCGCGGAACAGCTCGGGGAAGCGCAGGTCGTAGCATACCGACATGCCCACCTTGCCCAGCGGCGTCTCGATCACGCCCAGGTGCTGGCCGGGCACGATGGTTTTCGATTCGTTGTACGACTCCGTGCCCTTGGTAAAGCCGAACAGGTGGATCTTGTCGTAGCGGCCCACGTTCTCGCCCTGCGGGTCGTATACCAGCGTGGTGTTGACGACCTTGGACGGATCGCTCGATGCCAGCGGCAGCGTGCCGCCGATCAGCCAGATGCCCAGCTCGCGCGCCAGGCCGGCCATGAAGTCCTGGATCGGACCGGATCCCAGCGGCTCGGCCACGGCCACCTTGTCGCTGTCGTGCACGCCCATGATGGCCCAGTACTCGGGCAGCAGCACCAGTTGCGCGCCGCCGGCGGCAGCCTGGCGCACCAGGCGGTTGGCGGTGGCGATATTGTCCGGCACGGACGGCGACGAAATCATCTGGACGGCGGCAACGGTATGACTCATGGCGAACTCCTGAATGACCCTGGTTTATGGTGTGCCGGCAGCGGGCGCCGGCCCGGCCTTGGCGGCGTCGAGCTTGGTGACGACCGGCGCCTTCCACGGGCCGGCTACCTGCATATGATAGGTCAATGCCTTCATCACGGGGGCGCTGAGGAATAATTGCGCCAAAAAGCTGCCCAGGCCGATCACGGGATTGACGGCCAGCGCGTAGACCAGCGGCGCCGTGCCCAGGTTGACTTCGGGGATCACCACCACGTGCAGGTTGGCCATTTCGTTGGCGATGTCGGCGCTGCCGTCCATCAGGACCGTGGCCGCCATGCCATGCATTTTCAGGTTGTCGGTGCGGGCGATGCCGTGGTCGATGGTGGCGTTGGCGGTCAGGCCGTCGAACGCCAGGCCTTCGGAAAACACGTCATGGAAATCGAGCTTGAGCAGGCGCGGCAGCGCTTGCAGGCTGAGGACGCCCAGCAGCTTGGCCGCGCCCGGGTCCTGCTTGAGGAACTGGCCTTTTTCCACGTTCATGGCGATCTGGCCCGCCAGCGTGGGCAAGTCCAGCGAATACGGCAAGCCGTTCCAGGCGATGTCGCCCTTGAGGAAACCCTTGCCATTGCGCACCGTGCCGACAAAACCGAAGCGGTCGAGCAGCTTGCCGGCGTCGCTGATGTTCAAATTAAAATTGAGGTTGGTCGTGTGGGCATTGGCGCGCGTGACCCACTTGCCGGTGCCGGCCAGCTCGCCGTCGGCATTGGCCAGCGACAGCTTGCTGATGCGCCATTCGCGCGAGTCGGCCAGCTGCACGTTGTTGGCCTGCAGGTCGAGCTGGCCCAGCGGTTTGTTGAACAGTTCGAAGCGCTCGATCTTGACGTCCAGCGCGGGAATGGTGGCTGCCGCACTGCCCTTGCCGTCGAGCAGATCGGCCACGTCGCTGGACGCCGAGGCCGGGATCACCAGCGACGACAGGCGCGCCGTCACCTTGCCCAGGCCATGGCCGGTGGACGGCTCGCTCCAGGTCAGGTGGCCGTTGGCCTGGGTGGAATCGATATTGGCCTGCCAGACGGCCTTGTGGTGGGTCACGCCCACCACCACGTTTTCCAGCTTGCGGGCCCCGATCAGCAGCGCGCTGGTGCGCGCGGCAATCGCGTCCGGCACCACGTACTGGCTGAAGTCGGTGCTGTCGGCCGTGCCGGCACTGTTGGCGCCGGCAGCGGCACCGTCGTCGCCGGCCACAGCCTTGCCGAAGTCGAGCCAGGTGTCGGCATTTATTGCCGGCAAACTGATGTTGAACGTCAGGCCGCTTTCCGGCTCGGGCGGCGGCGTGTTAATGCCGAGCCCGCCACGCACCAGTTTCCACGGCGTCTTGCCGGCGGCGGTCACGGTTTTCTGGCGCTGGTAGCGGGCGGCAATGCTGCTGCCCAGCGCGATGCGGATGTCGTCGTGCAGCACGCCGCCCGCGTCCGCCGTCAGGCCACTGTTGAGCACGAAGCGCAGCGGCATGGCGTCCAGGGCCGGTTTCCCGACCGGCGCCGGCAAGTCCAGCGCCAGCCCGGACAGGGTCGAGTCCACCGCCACCACCAGCTGGTGGTCGCGCACGGTGACGGTGCCGTTGTAGCGCGCCGTGCCCGCGAAGTGGCTGGCCAGGCGCTGCATCACGGGCGCCTGGTACGTCTTGCGGAAACCGTCGGCCGTCAGCATGCCGCCCAGCTTGATGACGATGGCGTTGTCGCGCTGGGTGCCGCCCGTGATCGATACCGGACCGTCGAGGAACAGGCCGGACAGCTGGTTGAGGTTGACGCCGCGCTCGTTGAATTCGATCTTGCCCTGGGCCGATTGCACGACCGGCAAATCGTTCATCAGCACGATGTCGTTGTTATTGAGTTGCAGCGAACCCTGCACCTTGGCGTCGATCAGGTGCGCCAGCGGCAGTTGCAGCTTGAGCGCCAGCGCGGCGTTGCCGGTGGCCTGCGTGTCTTCCGTGAAGTGCGCAATCCATTCCAGCACCGGGCTGTTGGTCACGTACCTGAGAAATTCCTGCATCGGGCCGGCCGCGTTGCCGTCGATTTCCAGCATCGAATCGTGGATGGTCAGATCGGGGATCACGGCCTTGACGTTGGTGAGCGCCACGCCGCCGGTAGTGGCCGTGTCGCCACGGATTTCCATGCGGCCCCGCTCGAACACGAAGCTGCCCTTGATGTGTTCGGCCTGCGGCCACAGCGGCAACGGCTGGCCGTCCTTGCCCAGCTCCTTGCCGTCGAGGTGATGGTGGTCGGGCGAGTAGTTAAGCTTGCCGTCGGCGAGCTTGCCCGCCACCTTGAATTCGCCGTGCGACGCATGTTCGCCCTGGAACGGAAAATGCGCCAGCTCACCGCGCACGCGCACGCTGACGTCGCTGGCCGTGCCGCCTTCCAGCGCGCCGGTCAGCCAGGCGTAGAGGTCGTGCGGGGTCTGCAGCGGCAGGTAGCGGTTGATGCGGTTGAGCTGGAAGCCGTCGAGCGTGCCGGTCAGGTCCACCACGCCCGCGCCCTTGCCGTCGAGCGGCATGGTGTGCGTGCCGTGCAGGGTGCCGGCCAGGCCCTGCTGCAGGAAGTCCATGCTGTCGATGCGCAGCTGCAACTGGTTATTGTCCTCGAACGACCAGCGGGCCTGCAGGTTGAGCCGGTCGAACGGCATGGCCGGATCGGTAAAGTAGCCGGGCAGCTGCAGCACCAGCTGTTCCGAGTCGAGGTTGAAACTGCCGCCCTTGTCGCTGGCGTCAATCGAACCGGTCAGGTTCTCGAAGCCGGGGATGGCGGGCACGGCCGCCGTGGCGGGCGTTTTGCCGGACTTCGCTTGCGCCGCGCGCGCCGGCTGCGGCTTCAAACCCAGTCCCACCAGGTCGCCCTTCAGGCGGTATGATTGCAGGGCCGGGAAACTGCCCTGCCACTGGGCTGAAAAATTGCGCAGCAGGCCGCTGGGCGCGGTGTCGGCCAGCAGCGTGCGCTGGTGGGCCGAGAGCGGCAGGCGCGAGGCGATGCCGGCCAGCGTGCGCAGGTCGAGCTGCGCGGCGCGGAGCTCGACCTTTTCCGGCCTGGGGCCGGAAGCGGCCGTGTACGTGGCCGACAGCGACGTCGGTTCCATCACCAGGCCGTCGCTGGTGGTCAGGGTCAGGTCGCGGATGTCGACGCTG
>JBEVMD010000600.1:0-21920 GCA_040508835.1 Duganella sp.
CACTTAAAGCTAGACCGACTCCACCATCGTGGGCGCGGGCCCGCCTCCCGCGTGGGCCGGCTGCGCCCCCGCCCTGGTGGGCGCGGTGACGGTGGGCGTGCCCGCTGACGCCGTGCTGCAGGCGCTGCCGCTGGCCGGCGCCCTGCATCCGCTGCCGCGCCGCCAGGGGGCGCTGTGCGGTGTGACCGAGCATGCGGGGCGGCTGGTGCCCGTGGTGGACCTGGCGCGCTGGGTCGATGTGGGCACGCCTGCGGCGGGCGAGCACGGCCACGACGGCGACCGCGGCGACCGCATCCTGGTGCTGGGCAATGGCAAACGCACCATCGGCCTGCGCGTCAACGCCGTGATCGGCCTGACCGATGTGCCGGCCGCGGCGCTGGCGCGCGTGCTGCATGACGACGATGCCGACGAGGTGTTTCACACGGTGGTGCGCTCGGACGAGCTGGACCGCGTGCTGAGCGTGCTGGACGTGGACCGGCTGACCGCGCTGGCGGCAGCGTGGCATGGCGCGCCGGCCAGCGCCGCACCGGACGATGGGGGCGACGCGTGCGCAGGTGCGCCCGCCGCCGGCGTGCTGCACGCGCTGCTGGCCGTTGGCGACGCCCGCATCGCCGTGCCCGCCACGGAACTGGCGGAAGTGATACGCATGCCGCAGTTGCGTCCCATCGGTCCGGCCGGCGGCAGCCATTATTGCCACTGGCGCGACCGCAACCTGGCCGTGATCGACCTGGCCGCCATGCTGGGCATGCCCGAGGCGCGCCAGGCGCCGCTGCTGGCCATCGTCGAGCGCGACGGCCTGGCCCTGGGACTGATCGTGCGCGAAGCGCTGGCGCTGCGGGCGCTGCCCCGCCCCGCGCCCGCTACCGGGCCGGCCGCACTGGCCACCACGACCTTCGATGCGGACGGCGGCGCCATCGAGGTGATCGATACGGCCGCCCTGTTCGCGCGCGCGCCCGAGGCCGCGCTGAGCCGCATCACCGGCAGCACCGCTAGCACCGCAGCCGATCCCGGCAAGGCGCCACGGCTGAACGGCGGCGCGTACGTCGTGTTCCAGGCCGAACAGCACCACGCCACGCCGATCGCGCCCATCGAGGAGATCCTGGCACTGCGTGCCGACCACGTGGACAGCCGCGAACAATTGCTGCCCACGATAGCCTGGCGCGAACGGCCGTTGCCGCTCATCGACCTGCGCGCTGCAGGCACGCCAACGCCGCCCGGCGCGGGCGCGCGCATCATCGTCGTGCAGGGCGAGGAAGGCTGCACCGGCTACGTGGTGAAACAGGTGGTGCTGCTGATTCCGCCCAATACGGGCAAGCTGTACCGCATGGCGCTGGCCGGCGCGGGGCTGGTGGAATTCATCACCACCGGCGAAGCGGCCGAGCAGGTCAGCTACCGCACCATGGACCTGGCGGGCCGCGCCGCGCTTACCTG
The DNA here is from genome assembly GCA_040508835.1 of Duganella sp. Classification (GTDB taxonomy): domain Bacteria; phylum Pseudomonadota; class Gammaproteobacteria; order Burkholderiales; family Burkholderiaceae_D; genus Rugamonas. The sequence goes on from JBEVMD010000600.1 coordinate 1,432, forward strand.
ACCGGCATCCAGCCGGGCTTGGTGTCCGTGTACAGTTCGCGCTCGACGGGTCCGGCGTAGGCCGGTTCGAGCGTGCCCAGCGTGACGGAAATACGCTGCGGGCTGTCCGTGCCCCACCAGAACAGCGTGGAGCCGCACACGCGGCAAAAATTGCGCCGTCCTTGCGCGGACGACGCATATTCGGCCACCAGGTCCGCACCGTGTTCGACCGTGAAATCGGCGCGGGCCACGTTGGCGTACGACCCGGCTGCGGCGCCATGCTGCTTCTGGCACATGGTGCAGTAACAATGGCTGGCGCTCTCCACCGGTCCATCGACCCGGTAGCGCACACCGCCGCAGAGACAGCTTCCAGTCAGCACATGGTTTTCCATATAGTTCTCCCTATAGTTCTCCGGTTAGGCGACTATCGGGACCGAGTCTAGCAGCTCCGCGATTGCCGCGCACGCGGCAGCGGATACGGTGCGGCCTCTCCAGGCGCGGCACGGATTCCCGCCTGCACGGGAATGACGGGGTGGCGGGATGACGGATTGGCCGTGCCAGGTGCGGCGCTGGCGCCGAGGTGTTATTTTTCCAGGAAGGCGTCCATCATCGCGGTCGGCTTGCCCTGGCGGTCGAACGCGCCCATCGGATAACCGTTCCAGTCGTACGCCTGCGGTTCCCAGTAAAACGCGCCGATGCCCTTGCCGTGGTTGACGGCGCGGACTTTGGCGAGCAGGTCGGCAATGATGGCCTTGCCTTCCGGGTGGTCCCACGGCGCGCCCACTTCGGCCAGCATCACCGGCTTGTTGTAGCGCGCGCTGACGTCGTTCATGGTGACCAGGCACGCCGCCGTGGCCGCTTGCCACGTCATGTTCCTGGCCGTGGTGGGATAGGCCGACGCGCCGATCACGTCGAACCTGGCGCCGTTGGCCACCAGGCCGTCGAAGTTCCAGCGGAACTGGCGGTCGTCGTGGCAGTTGTCGACGTGGACGATGACCAGCGCTTGCGGAAACACCTGCTTGACGGCGTCGTAACCGGCGCCGACAAAGCGCGCATAGTTTTTCATGTGGGCCGTGGCCTCGCCTTCGGGCCACAGCATGCCGTTGGTGGTCTCGTTACCGACCTGCACCCATTCCGGCGTGATGCCGGCATCGCGCAGCGCGGTCAGCGTGGTGCGCGTATGCTCGCTCACGGCCTTGGCCAGCTGGGCCACGCTGTAGTTCTTCCAGGCGGCCGGCTTGAACTGCTTGGCCGGATCGGCCCAGTCGTCGCTGTAATGGAAATCGATCATCAGGCGCATGCCGGCCGCCTTGACGCGCTGCGCCTTGGCCAGCGTATCCTGCAAGCCGTTGTAGCCTTTTACCGGGTTGACCCACACCCGCAAGCGCACCGCGTCCATGCCCTGTTGCTTCAACGTCGCGAACAGGTCCTGCGGCTTGCCGTCGCGGTCGAGGAACGGGCGCCTGACCGCTTCCATCTCGGTGATCCAGCTGATGTCGGCGCCCTTGGCGAAGCCGCCGACGTCGGCCGCGATTGCGGGGAGGTATGCCGTCGCCAGCAAGGCGGCCAACACGGCCGTGGTGATCTTTTTCATGGTGTCTCTCTTTATAAGTGGCAAGGCAAAAACTAGCGATATGCTACGGACGCGCGTGCCACGCCACCAATCATTTTTCCAGCAAAATGTATACAGAAATCGCATGACGCAGATCCAACGCTGTCGATTGCGTATTTCATTTCCCAGGACTAAGATGAAGCAGTTGTCGCACCGAAACGACCTCGGCTTCCCTCAAGCCCTCGTCGCCACGGCTGCAGGTACGCAAGGTGCCTGCCTGGTTCAGTCTTCGTATCCCCACGCTGTTGCACCGCATGCATGACGTGACGGCGCGCGCGGGTACGGTTCGCATGCTAAAAATATCGGAGACAAAGAAATGCACACCACGCTACTCGCGGCCGGGCTGATGCTTGCCGCCACCGCCAACCTCGCCCACGCCGCCATCGACGCCGCCACCCTGGTCGGCGCCAATACCCCGCTGCAAACCGCGCAATACGGCGTACGCAATTATTCCGCGCCGGTGCTGGTCAACGGCCTGCACGCGCCTGCCAACTACCTGGCGGCGCCCAAGCTGCCTACCTGGCGCTTTGCCCAGTCCGATCCCACCGGCGGCGTGCTGACCTTCGAGCGCCAGCCGGCGCCGTCCAACGGCTGGCATGCGTGGTCGCGCAAGGGCGCGGTGACGGTGACCGGCGGCAGCGCGGCGCGGGCCGACCGCGTGTACACGGTGTACAACGGCCAGCAGCTGGTGGCCGCCATCAACCAGGCCGGCAACGACCCCAAGATCATCCGCGTGATCGGCCATATCGACCTGCGCTGGAGCCAGAACAACACCGTGTTCCGCGAGTACACCAGCTATTCGGACCAGAAGTACGGCGGCTCGATCAACATCCCGTCCAACACCACGCTGGTGGGCATCAACGATGCCCAGGGACGCCCTGCCCGCTTTACCGGCACCTCGCTGCTGATCGGCGGCGAGCTGGCGTTGACGGCCACCGGCGACGAGCAGACCGACTTCAAGAAGTGGATCGCGGACGGCAAGGACGGCGACGACTATCCCACCTGGACCCGCAACGTCATCATCCGCAACATCGCCTTCGATACGCCGTGGGACGTGAACCCGGAAGACTCGGACAATGCGTACGCGGACGGCATCACGCTGTCGCGCGCGCAAAACATTTATATTTCGCACCTGACGATTACCGACGGCGACACACCAGACTCGCTGGCCGGCTCCACCAACAAAACCCGCCACGACGGCGCGCTGGACGTGGTGCGCGGCAGCGATTACGTCACCATCGCCAGCAATTATTTTGGCAAGCACCACAAGACCACACTGGTGGGCAATGGCGACGCGGGCCGCGCCTGGAGCGACGAGGGCCGCATGCACGTGACCTTCTCCGGCAACTGGTACGACGGCGCCACCACGCGCCTGCCGCTCAATCGCTACGGCCAGGTGCACATGTTTAACAACCTGATCGCCGGCAGCACCAGCACCAAGGACAGCGACGTCAAGTTCGAAGGCGGCACCGATGCGCGCTACCGTTCCAACATACTGCTGGAAAACCATTACTACAATTTCACCGGCCTCAAGGTGACGGAAGTGTGCGGCAAGGCGATCAAGGGCAAGGACTTCATCGGCTTCCGCTCGTCGGGCCACGTGTTCACCAGCGACAAGCTGGTCAATGGCGTGGGCACCAGCGCCATCGACGGCCAGTGCGGCTACGCGCCGCCCACGGGCAGCAACGTGTGGACGCCGCCGTATGCCTACACGCTGCAAACGGCCACGGCCACGCTGACGTCGGTGCCCGCCAACGCGGGCGCCGGCAAGCTGCCGTAACCCGCCCTGCAAGCTGGCATTGGAAGTTGGGGTCAAGCCCCGGCGTGCGGGTTGACGTTGGGGAAGCGAGGGTCAGACCCCGGTGTGCGGAGTCAAGCGGTCAGGGGCTGGCGCTCAATCGTAAAACGCTTCCACCACTTGTCGCTTGCCCAGCATAAAGGCATCGGCCACATGGCGCAGCGGCGCCACGTCGACGTCCGACTTGCCGGCCTTGACCAGGTCGGCAAACACGCGGTACAGCGACGGGTATTCGGCTTCCTTCTCCAGCGTCTGCTCGACGTCGTCGATCCACAGGCGCGAGCCGCCGTCGGCCAGTTTGACCTGGCCCTTGGCGGTTTCCACCAGGATGTCCCAGCTTTGCTTGCCGGTCTGGCGCCAGTCGAATTCGGCGTGCACGCGCAGGTCGCCCGCGCTCTGGAAGTGCAGGTCGGCAGCAATCGGCGCTTCGCGGTTGTCTGGGAATTCCAGGCTGGCGCTGCTGAGGAAGATGCCGGTCGGCAGGATCTCGGTGACGATCGACAGCGCATTGATGCCCGGATCGAACACGCCCAGGCCGCCCGCCTGCCAGATCCATTCCTGGTTCGGGTGCCATTGACGCACGTCCTCTTTCCAGATCACGTGCATGCCGGTTGGCGCGTTGGCAGCCAGGAACGCCTTGGCAGGCTGCACGCCCGGCGCGTAACGCGAGTGCCAGCTGGTAAACAGGGTCAGGCCCTTGGACGCGGCCAGCGCTTCCAGGTCCGCTACTTCCGACAGCGTGGCGCCCGGCGGCTTTTCCAGGAATACGTGCTTGCCGGCCGTGAGCGCGGCGTGCGCGGCAGCGTAGCGGTATTGCGGCGGCATGCACAGCGAGACGGCTTCGACTTCCGGCATTTTCTCCAGCATGTCCTCGATCGACTTGAAGCCGGGAATGCCGTCCACGGTGTTGTTGCGGCTGGCCGAAGCGATCAACTGGTAATCAGGATTGGCCGCGATCGCGGGCAGGTGCTGGTCGTGAACGATCTTGCCGACGCCGACGATGGCGAGTTTGATAGCGGACATATGTCTCTTTCTGGATGGTGTAGTTAACGCGCTACGCTATGCTAAGGGAGCGAACGATGCCGGACCAATTACTTTTATACGGTTATACATAACCAAAACGATATGCCATGGCGCGTGACGCCACCCCGTTGCAGCTTTCAGGAAACGTTGCTACAATAGCGCCCCATGCGGGAGTAGCTCAGTTGGTAGAGCGCAACCTTGCCAAGGTTGAGGTCGAGAGTTCGAGACTCTTCTCCCGCTCCAGTTTCCCTTCGGGAGGCCGGGTTTGGCGCAGTAAAATCAATACTCCAATGCGGGAGTAGCTCAGTTGGTAGAGCGCAACCTTGCCAAGGTTGAGGTCGAGAGTTCGAGACTCTTCTCCCGCTCCAGTTTTATCCTCCCCACGTTTTGAATTAAATTGTTCGCTCTGCTCACGGTGCGATGCTTTTTTGCGTCTGCCGCCTGTACATTAACTAAATTTAATCAATCGCACACGCCCATTTAAGCCGCGACCCGGCATAGTGCAGTGCAGCGAAGAAACCTTCGTACCTCTTGCCAACTGGACCGACCCAAATGCCCCTGATCACCCTTCCGCGCCCCACCCTGCTGGCCGCCGCCGTCGCCTGTGCGCTGGCGCTTACCGCCTGTGGTTCCGATACCAAACCCGCCGCCCCTGCCGTGCCCGAAGTGACGGTGCTGACCGTCAAGCACGACAGCGTGCCGCTCAAGGTGGAGCTGCCCGGCCGCACCGCGCCGTTCCTGCTGGCGGAAGTGCGCGCGCGCGTCGATGGCATCGTGCAGGAGCGCCGCTTCGTGGAAGGCGCGGACGTGAAACAGGGACAGCCGCTGTACACCATCGATCCGGCCCCGTACCGCGCGGCCCTGGCCAGCGCCGAAGCGACACAACAGCGCGCCCAGGCCAACCTGGTCAGCAGCAGCGCCCAGCTCGACCGCTACAAGGTGCTGGTTGGCGGCAACGCGGTCAGCAAGCAGGCGTACGACAATGCGGAAGCGGCGCAACTGCAGGCCGCCGCCGACGTGGCCGCCGCCAAGGCTGCTGTCACCACCGCCAAGATCAACCTGGGCTACACGACCGTCACCGCGCCGATCACCGGCCGCAGCAGCATTTCGCAGGTAACGCAGGGCGCTTACGTGCAAGGCGGCTCGGCCACGCTGCTCACCACCATCCAGCAGATCGATCCGATGTATGTCGACCTGCAGCAGTCGAGCGTCGAGGGCCTGGCCCTGCGCCGCGACATCGCGGCCGGCACGCTCAAGCTCGACGGCGGCAACCAGGCCAAGGTGACGCTCAAGCTGGAAGACGGCACCACGTACGCGCGCACCGGCTCGCTCGAGTTTTCCGGCGTGACGGTCGATCCGGCCACCGGTTCGGTCACCCTGCGCGCGCGCTTCCCGAATCCCGACCACCTGCTGTTGCCGGGCATGTTCGTGCGCGCAGCGGTCAGCCAGGGCGTGCGTCCCGACGTCATGCGCGTGCCGGCTCCGGTCGTCACCCGCACCGCGCAGGGCGAAGCCACCGTCATGCTGGTGGGCGCAGACAACAAGCTGGTGCAGCGCACCATCGAGACCGGCGCGCTGGTGGACGGCCACTGGCTCGTCGATAGCGGTCTCAAAGATGGCGAGCGCATCGTCAGCAGCGGCATCCAGAAGCTGAAACCCGGCCTCGTCGTCAAGGTCGTCGCGCCCGCTGCTGCTCCCGCTGCTGCTCCTGCTGCGGCCAAGCCGGCTGGCGCCGCCAGTGTCGCACCGGCCGCGCCAGCGCACTAAGGGACGACCGAACATGCCAAAATTCTTTATCCAGCGTCCGATCTTTGCGATCGTGATTGCGCTGCTGATCATGCTGGTCGGCGGCATCTCGCTGTTCAAGATGCCGATCGAGCAGTATCCGCCCGTGTCGCCGCCAACCGTGCAGATCCAGGCCACCTACCCTGGCGCTTCGGCCGAAACCATGCAGAACACCGTGGTGCAGGTGATCGAGCAGCAGATGACCGCGATCGACAACCTGCTGTACATGACGTCCACCACCGACGACACCGGCCAGTCCACCACCACCATGACCTTTGCCGCCGGTACCGACCCGGACATCGCCCAGGTGCAGGTGCAGAACAAGCTGCAGTCGGCCGTGCCGCGCCTGCCCAACGAGGTGCAGCAGTCGGGCCTGCGCGTGTCCAAATCGACGTCGGACTTCCTGATGGTGGCCGCGTTCGTTTCCGACGACAACAGCATGACCAAGTTCGACATCGCCAACTACGTGGCGTCGAACATCCAGGACCCGCTGTCGCGCATTCCCGGCGTGGGCAGCATGAATTTGTTCGGCACGCAGTACGCGATGCGGATCTGGATCGACCCCGTCAAGCTGCGCAGCTATTCGCTCACCCCGCTCGACGTCAACGCGGCCATCACGGCGCAAAACGTGCAGATTTCCGGCGGCCAGCTGGGCGGTTCGCCGTCCGTGCCGGGCCAGACCCTGAGCGCGACCATCAGCGAATCGAGCCTGATGCGCACGCCCGAGCAATTCCAGCGCATCCTGCTCAAGGTGCAGCCGGACGGCTCGGCCGTGCGCATCGGCGACGTCGCCCGCGTGGCGCTCGGTCCCGAAAACTACAACGTCGACGTGCGCATCAGCGGCAAGTCGGCCTCGGGCCTGGGCATTTCGCTGGCGCCGGGCGCCAACGCGCTGGCCACGGCCGACGCCGTCCGCTCGCGGCTGGAAGAACTGAAGGCGTTTTATCCGCACGGCCTGCGCGTGGTGTACCCGAACGACATCACGCCGTTCATCAAGGTATCGATCCACGAAGTGGTAAAAACCCTGATCGAAGGCATCGTGCTGGTGTTCCTGGTCATGTATTTATTCCTGCAAAACATCCGCGCCACCCTGATCCCGTCCATCACGGTGCCGGTCGTGCTGCTGGGGACGTTCGGCATCATGTCGGCGCTGGGCTTCACGGTCAATACGCTGTCGATGTTCGGCCTGGTGCTGGCCATTGGCCTCTTGGTCGATGACGCCATCGTGGTGGTGGAAAACGTGGAGCGGGTGATGCACGAAGACGGCCTGGAGCCGTATGAAGCCACCGAAAAAGCCATGGGTCAGATCACCAGCGCGCTGATCGGCGTGGCGCTGGTGTTGTCGGCCGTGTTCGTGCCGGTGGCGTTTTCCAGCGGCACGGTCGGCGCGATCTACCGTGAATTCTCGCTCACGGTGGTGGCGTCGATGCTGCTGTCCGTGTTCGTGGCGCTGACGCTCACCCCGGCGCTGTGCGCCATGCTGCTGAAAAAACCGGACCCCGGCCACCACGACAAGAAAGGCTTTTTCGGCTGGTTCAACCGCAGCTTCGACAAGAGCCGCGACGGCTACCTGAACGGCGTGTCGGCCATCATCGGCCGCCGTGGCCTGTGGATGACCTTGTACGCGGTGCTGATCGGCGTGGTGCTGTTCCTGTTCCTGCGCCTGCCGGGCGGCTTCCTGCCCAAGGAAGACCAGGGTTATATGTTCGTGCAGGTGCAGACCCCGGCCGGCTCCACGCTGGAGACCACCGGCAAGGTGCTGGAAGAAATCAACCAGTACCTGCTCAACGATGAAAAAGCGATGGTCGAATCCACCTTCATGACCAACGGCGCCAGCCAGCCGCAGCGGGGCCAGAACCAGGGCCGCCTGTTCGTGCGCTTCAAGCCGTGGGACGACCGCACCGACAAGGAACTGAGCGTAACCGCGCTGAGCGCCCGCATTACGGCCCGCTACGCCAACCTGCAGGGCGCGCAAGTGACGGCCGTGGAACCGCCGCCGATCCGCGGTCTCGGTTCGGCCGCCGGCTTCTCGCTGCAACTGCAGGATCGCGGCAATCAGGGCCACGCAGCACTGGCCAAGGCGCGCGACCAGCTGCTGGAGATGGCGAAAAAGGAGCCGGGACTGGCGCGCGTGCGCTACACGGGCCAGGCCGACAACGCGACCTATAAAATCAATATCGACCGCGAAAAGGCGGCGGCGCTGGGCGTGAGCCTGACGGACGTGGACCAGACCTTCTCCACGGCCTGGGGCGCGAAATACATCAACAACTTTTTTGATACCGACAACCGCATCAAGCGCGTGTACGTGCAGGCCGACGCCCAGTTCCGCATGAACCCGGACGACGTCAAGCTGCTGTACGTGCGCAACAAGGCAGGCGACATGGTGCCGTTCTCGGCGTTTGCCACGGCCCAGTGGTCGTGGGGCGCGCCGGCCATGTCGCGCTACAACGGCATCGAGTCGGCCGAGATCCTCGGCCAGCCGGCGCCCGGCCACAGTACCGGCGAAGCGATGAAAATCATGGAACGCCTGGTGAGCCAGTTGCCGGACGGCTTCGGCTCCGAGTGGAGCGGCATTTCGCTGCAGGAATCGCAGGCCGGTGCGCAGGCGCCGCTGCTGTACGCGCTGTCGATCCTGGTGGTGTTCCTGAGCCTGGCCGCGCTGTATGAAAGCTGGTCGATTCCCGTATCCGTGATCATGGTGGTGCCGATTGGCGTGCTGGGCGCGCTGGGCGCGGCCACCGCGTTCGGCCTGGAAAACGATGTGTTCTTCCAGGTGGGCCTGCTCACGACCATCGGCCTGTCGGCCAAGAACGCGATCCTGATCGTGGAGTTTGCCCGCGAGCTGCAGATCCAGGGCTATACCATCCTGGATGCGGCCATGGAATCGGCCAAGCTGCGCCTGCGCCCGATCATCATGACGTCGATGGCGTTCGTGCTGGGCGTGCTGCCGCTGGCCATTGCCAGCGGCGCGGGCGCCGCCAGCCAGAACGCGCTCGGGATCGGCGTGATCGGCGGCATGCTGACGGCGACCTTCCTGGCCACGTTCCTGATTCCGCTGTTCTTTGTGCTAATTGCCGGCAAGATCAAGCAGCGCAAGCCAGCCAGTGACGCGCCACCTGCCGTCATCATCGCCAAGCCGGAGGCACACTGATATGCATACCACCTATAAAACCCTGACCCTGACCATGAGCCTGGCCGTGGGCGCGGCCCTGGTGTCCGGCTGCGCGCTGCAACCGCCGTACCAGCAGCCGGCCACGTCCGCCACCACGACCACGCCCGCCTACCCCACCGGCCCGGCCTACGGCGCCAACCAGGCGGCCAACCCGGTCGCTGCGGCCGATACGGGCTGGCAGAACTTCCTGCTCGACGACCGCCTGCAGGCGCTGGTGCGCATCGCGCTCGACAATAACCAGGACTTGCGCGTGGCGCTGCTGCGCGTGAGCCAGGCGCAGGCGGCGTTGCAGCTGCAGCGCTCGGCCGCCCTGCCGCTGATCAACGCGGAGGCGTCCGGCGCCAACGGCCGCAACAATTCCGGCAGCGCCAGCGATGCGAGCCGCAACCGCACCACCACCCACAACAACACGGTGGGCCTGAACACGTCGTGGGAAATCGACCTGTTCGGCCGCCTGCAAAACCTGACCGACGCCGCGCGCGAGCAATACCTGGCCAGCGCTTACGGCCGGCAAGCCGCGCACATCCTGCTGGTGTCGCAAGTGGCCGAGCAATACCTGACCATGCTGGCGTACGACGAGCAGCTGAAGGTGACCGACGAAACGCTGGCCGCCGCGCGCGAGTCGTATCGCATCGTCAAGCTGCAATTCGATACGGGCACCACGTCCGAGCTCGACGAATCGCTGGCGCAAGTCACGCTGCAACAGGCAGAAGCCAACCACGCGGCGCAGATCCGCCTGCGGGCGCAGGCGGAAAACGCGCTGGTGCTGCTGCTGGGCCAGCCGCTGCCGGACAACCTGCCGGCCGCCACGCCGCTGGCGCAGCAGACCATGCTGGCCGATATCCCGGCGGGATTGCCGTCCGACCTGTTGCTGCGCCGTCCCGACGTGCTGCAGTCCGAAGCATTGCTGCGCGCCGAGTACGCCAACATCGGCGCGGCCCGCGCCGCATTCTTCCCGCGCATCTCGCTGACGGCGGCAGCCGGCACGGCCAGCTCGTCGCTGAGCGGCCTGTTCAAGGCCGGGTCCGGCGCCTGGTCGCTGGCGCCCGAGCTGCTGCTGCCGATCTTTGACGGCGGGGCCCGCCAGGCCAATCTCGACACGGCCCGCATCGAGCGCGACATCGGCGTGGCCCAGTACCGCAAGAACGTGCAGACGGCGTTCCGCGAAGTGGCCGACGGCCTGGCCGCGCGCGGCACGTACGACACGGAACTGGCGGCGCGCACGCGCAACGTGGAGGCGCAACAGCGCCGCGTGACGCTGGCCGAAATGCTCTATAACAATGGCATCAACGACTACCTGAGCGTGCTGACCGCCAAGACCGATCTATACAATGCCCAGATCAACCTGATCACGGCGCGCCAGAACCGTCTGAGTTCGCTCGTCGGCCTGTACCGCGCGCTGGGCGGCGGCTGGATCGAGCGCACGGGCGACGCGTCGGCGGCGCCCGATCACGGCATCGCGCAGGTTGCCGAATCGCCGGCAGCGTGACGGGCAGCGGAGGACAGCGGTGAAACTATTACTGGTCGAGGACAATGAACGCGTGGGCCGCTTCGTCAAGAAGGGCCTGACCGAGGCCGGCCACACGGTCGACCATGCGGACAATGGCAAGGACGGCATGTACCACGCCGTCAGCGAGTCGTACGACGCCATCATCATGGACCGCATGCTGCCTGGCGGCATCGACGGCCTGTCGATCATCGAGGCGCTGCGCATGCATGGCAACCAGGTGCCGATCCTGATTTTGTCCGCCCTCGACGGCGTGGACGACCGTATCCGCGGCCTGAAAAGCGGCGGCGACGATTACCTGATCAAGCCGTTCGCGTTCGGCGAACTGCTGGCGCGGCTCGACGCGCTGCTGCGCCGTTCGCAAAGCGTGTCGGTGGAGACCACGCTCGCGCTGGGCGACCTCAGCATGGACCTGCTGGCGCACAAGGTGGTCCGCGCCGGCAAGCAGGTGGCGCTGCAGCCGCGCGAATTCAAGCTGCTCGAATACCTGCTGCGCCACGCCAACCAGGTGGTCACGCGCACCATGCTGCTGGAAAACGTGTGGGACTACCACTTCGACCCGCAGACCAATGTGATCGACGTCCACATCAGCAAGCTGCGCCAGAAGATCGACGCCGGCTTCCCGGCGCCATTGCTGCGCACCGTGCGCAATGCCGGCTACATGCTGACCGACCGCGACTGACCATGCAACCATGCTGAGACTGCCCAGCTTTTCCGCCCGCACCATCGCCTTCGGCTACGCCGCCATCAGCCTCTTGGTGCTGGGGATGTTTGCCGGACCGCTGTGGTGGGCGTGGAATACCAATATCGAGCAGGTGCGCACCGAGCTGCTGATCTCGGACTCGCGCCGGCTGTGCAACCTGTTCGGCCGCAACGGCCCGTTCGCGCTAGCCGCCGCCATCGACAGCCAGGTCGTGGGCACCAACGACGGCGTGCGCAAGATCATGCTGTTCATGGCGCCCAACGGCGTCAAGCTGGCCGGCAACCTGCCGCGCTGGCCCGACAAGCTGCCCCACCGCGACGGCATCAGCTCGGCCACCATCGAGGTCGACGGCAAGCCGCGCCGCATCGAGATGATGCAGGTGACCATGGACGACGGCCACCGGCTGCTGGTCGCCAGCAACCTCAATCGCTTCGATGTGCTGGAGCGGCTGTTCATCTACGGCCTGCTGGGCTGCGCGATTGCCGTGCTGCTGGTGGCCGCGCTGGGCGGCGTGATGATACGCCGGGCCCTGCTCTCGCGGGTGCAGAACATCAGCCAGACCACGTCCGCCATCATCGAAGGCAAGCTCTCGCGCCGGCTGGCCGAACCGGGCGACGGCGACGAACTGCAACTGCTCACGCAAACCGTCAACCGCATGCTGGACCAGATCGAGCACCTGGTCACCGGCGTGCAGGACGTGTCCAACGCGATTGCCCACGACCTGCGCACGCCGCTGTCCGAACTGCGCGCGCGGCTCGAAGAACTCTCCGTGGCGCGCCCGTCCGACGAGGAAACCTATGCGGAAATCGACGCCGCCATCAACGACGTCGACCGCGTGATGAGCATTTTTAATGCCCTGCTGCGGCTGGCCGAAATCGACAGCGGCAGCCGCCGCGGCGGCTTCGTGGAAGTCGACCTGGCCGGCCTGTGTGCGGAAGTGGCCGAGTTTTATCTGCCGGTGGCGGAGTTAAAGGATATCGCGCTCAGTTTTACGCCCACCGGCAACCTGCACACCGTGGGCGACCCGGTCCTGCTGGCGCAGGCACTGGGCAACCTGGTGGAAAACGCCTTGAAATACGCACCGGAACACGGCGTGATTGCCATCACCGCGCAGCGGCTGGCGGACGACGCGCTGGAACTGGTCGTGGCCGACAACGGTCCCGGCGTGGCCGAGGAAGAACGGCCGAAAGTCGTGGAACGCTTTTACCGCGCCGACGCCAGCCGCGGCACGCCGGGCGTGGGGCTGGGCTTGTCGGTCGTATCCGCCGTGGCCCGTCTGCATGGCGGCACGCTGATCCTGGGCGACAACGCGCCGGGGCTGCGGGCGACGTTGCGGATTGCGGTGCAGCGGTGAGGAGGGTAACCGTGTCGGACCACCTGGCGCGGTAGCGGGGGGCAAGGCGCGAAGAAGAAACTTGAGGACATGCGACGACGAGCAACGGCGGCCACGCTGCCGAGGCGCAAGCAGCGCCTCGTTTACTGCCGGGACAGGTTCTAGGCGCCTGGAACCTTTTTTTTCGTGCCGGTTCGTAGACTGGAAGTATCACGACTGCTGACCTGCGTTTCGCCGGACTTCTTGTTTGCGCGTATCACGCGCTCCGGGGACCGCGTCATGCCGGCTTCCCGATATGGGGCCGCAACAGGCTGCTCTGGGCTGCCGCGCTTGCGGCCACGATCACGATCGTCGGTAATCGCGCCGACTTTGACGACTGGATCGGAAAAACGGGGAAGCGCTCGCACCACCGCGACCGCAGCCGCCACTTCCTTGAGCGGCTGACTTTCTGCCATCAGCCCGGCGATGGAAATATGCAAATCGAGCGCTTCCAGGCAGAGCACGCTGCCGCCGAATCCCAGGGCAAGCCCGGAAAGCTGTTCCTCGGAGAGCGACGCCAGTTCGTGGTATTTTTCGATCGGGAGCGTAATCGCTGTGCGGTCGGCAAAATCGAGTTCAATCGCACGGCGATCACGCAGATAGCGCAAATCCGTAGCGTGGGGTTCGGCCACGCTGCGCTGCTGCCCCCTTGCGATCGCTTCGTCTCTTACCTTATCGGTAATCGGCTTCCCATAGCTTTTGCGTGCAACGATAGTCTTCACAGCTGAATCTCCAGGGATTCCCCACCGCCCACAAACGTCAGCGTCGTTCGCTGGCTGGCTGGGTCGTACGATTCCGATTGTATCTGAAGCATGCCGCTCTTGGCGTTTTTGCCGTCAACCTCCTCCAAGGCGAGCGTATCCCAGTATTTGTTACTCAAGCACGTACGTAACTTTCCGGAATGAACTTGCCACCAGCATTGGCGGGCTTTGCGCAAGTTGACCGATTTTTCAATGATCCGGCGCAGGTCTTCCAGAACCGATGCGCTGGGTGTCATGTGGACGGGCGTGACATCCCAAAGATCGACCTCATTGCGGCAAAAACTGAACAGGAATCGCGCATTCCAGTTGTCCCGGCCAACATGAACGTGAGGTGGGCAATGTTCGTCACGGGTCAACACTGCTATTTCCATTCCATTGTGCCGACATACCAACATTGATACCCCGCAGAATAAGTCATTGGAAAGACAAGTTAGTGTTCTATGCGATACCGTCATTATAAACTGCGGCTTCGTTTCAGAAGATCGTGGGCGCTTGCGAGGGATTGTTGAGGCGCCTCCCCGCTCACCTCAACGGGCCAGCCAATCCCTGAAGTAACAAATCCACCCCGACCAGGAAATCTTCACGGTCATCATGGGCCAGCAACTGCCCCGCCACGCTGCGCGTGAACGGATATTGCACCGGATCGAGGTCCTGCCAAGCCGCTGATACCACCGTCAAAAACGCATTGCGATCGGCGCCCTGGGTCCGCGCCCGCTGCGCGTTGGCGGCATTCTGCCCGCTCACGCCCAGGATGTAATTGACCACTGCACAGGCGCTGGCCCAGTGCCGCGCCTCGGGCACGCCCAGCGCGGCAACCTGCCGGCCTACGCACTCAAGGATGCGCACCACCGGCATTTTGCCGCCGGCCTGGATCAGCGCGGCGCCGGCCCATGGGTGGGCGTCCATCGCATCGAAGATGGCCAGCGCCAAGTTTCTGATCGTAGCCTGCGCGGTGGCGCCGCGCGCACTGGCGGCTATGGCGACGGCGCGCGCCACGATCGCATCGCAGGCGGCAGTCATTAAATCGGCCTTGTTGGCGATGTGGCCATAGATCGCGCCCGGCCCGGTGGCCAGTTGCGCCGACAGCACCTGGAACGTCAGCCCCCGCTCGCCGTCCTGGTCGAGGATGGCAATGGCGGCGTTGATGATGCGTTCGCGCGACAGCGAGTCGTCGCGCCGCACCCTTGGCGGGTTTTTTTTATGCATACCGTATCTTGACACAGTTGGAATAACATTCCAAGATGATGGAATACCATTCCAAAAATTGTTCATGACTCCATCGATCACCATCATTGGCGCCGGTCTCGGCGGCCTGATGCTGGCGCGTGTGCTGCACGTGCACGGCATTGCGTCCACCATCTACGAAGCCGAAGCGGGGCCGGACGCCCGCGCACAGGGCGGCCTGCTCGACATCCACGAATACAACGGTCAGCTGGCGCTGAAAGCTGCGGGCCTGCACCGGCAATTCATCGACATCATTGTCCCCGGCGCCGACGTCATGCGCGTGGTCGATACCGCCGGCGACCTGCTGCTGAGCGAGCAGGATCGCGGCAATGCCAACGGCAACGGGCGCCCTGAGGTGGACCGGGGCCAGCTGCGCCGGCTGCTGCTCGACTCCCTGCCCGCCACCGCGATCCGCTGGGGCCACAAGGTCGTGGCCACGCGCACGCTGGGCGGCGGCCGGCACCAGGTGACGTTTGCCAACGGGGATGCCGTGACCACCGATCTGCTGGTGGGCGCCGACGGCGCCTGGTCGCGCGTGCGCCCGCTGGTGACCAGGGCAGTACCGGTCTACACCGGCACGTCGTTCATCGACACCACGGTCAACCACGTCGACGCCAGGCTGCCGGCCAGCGCAGCGGCGGCCGGCAATGGCACCATGATTGCCGTCGCGCCGGGCCAGGGCATCCTGTCCCATCGCCATGCGGATGGCAGCGTGCAGAGCTATGTGTCCCTCAACCGTTCCGAGGCATGGTTTGCCGCCATCGACTTTGCGCAACCGGCCACGGTGCTGGCGACCCTGGCCGCCGAGTTTGCCGGCTGGTCGCCCGCCCTCACCGACCTGATCGTCCACAGCGACACCGCGCCGATCCTGCGCCCGGTGCACGCACTGCCGGTGGACCACCGCTGGGACCGGGCGCCCGGCGTGACCCTGCTGGGCGACGCCGCCCACCTGATGTCGCCGTTTGCCGGCGAAGGCGCCAACCTGGCCTTGTACGACGGCGCTGAACTGGCCCGGGAAATCGTCGAGCATCGGCACGACATGGACGCAGCGCTGACCGCTTACGAGGCCGCGATGTTCGCCCGCAGCGCACCGTGCGCGCGCGCATCGGCGCACAATATGGCCATGTTTTTCGATGTCCGCGCGCCGCTGGGTGTGCTGGAACTGTTCCGCAAAAGTTGAATCGGGAGCGCCGAGCATCATTGCTACCCTTGATGACGAGCCTGACGACCAAGGGCCCGCACTGGCCGATCCTGCAATGGACAACGCTGAAAACAATTGCCTTCAACACAGCAGGATCAGCTCAGGGGTCTCTGATTAATTCAACGCCCGTGCCTGCAACGCCTTGATCCGCGCCATGGCATTCACCTGTTTTTTATCCACCGCCACGGCCTTTTCGTAGGCCGCAATGGCCAGTGCCGTGTCGCCCAGCGCCTCATAGGCTTCACCTTCGCTGTCGTATGCGTTGCCGAATGTGGGTTCGATACGCGTGGCTAATTTAAACAGCTGCACGGCGCCGCGCGCATTTCTGGCGCCCAGCAGCTGGTAGCCCAGGTTGTTCAGGTTCACCGGGCTGAGCTTGAAGTCGGGAGACCGGGCCGCCATGTCGGTGTACAGCGCCCCGGCATCCTGGAAGCCGCCCTTGGCAAACGCGCGCAGGAAGTCCGCCTCGCCCAGCAGGGTCGCGGTGGCCGGGTGAAATTCCATCGACATCACCTGCGGACCGATGCCATGCTGCGCCGGCGACTGCTGCAGGAAGGCCAGCGCCTGCGCGTCGTGTTTCAGGTAGGCGTCGAGGAACTGGCGCGTGGTCAGGGCGACGCCGCGAAACGCCTGCAGCACCTCGTCGCGCCGGTAGTCGCCGAAGGCGCTGTCCTTGACGAAGCGCAGGCGCAGCGAGCTGAAGTCCGAATGCGTCATCGGCGGCGCGGTGGTGACGTACACATCCGAGTATTTCATCGTGTTGATGTAGCTGGCGCCCAGTTTGTCGTCACGCTCCATGGCCTCGGCCGTCGGCGAGCGCGCGCCCAGGAACAGCAGCGGCACCGCCGTGGTTGCCGCCCGCACATAAGTGGCCGCGCCCCAGATTTTCGGGTGATAGCGGATCGAGCCGTCCAGGCTGACCAGCGCCTTGATGCGGGGTGATTTGGCGGCGGCGAACACATTGGCCATGCCGCCCCAGCTGAATCCGGCCGCGGCGATGTTGCTCACATCGGCCTGCGGCAGCGTCTGCGCGTAATTGGCCAGGAAGGCGATGTCGGCCGCCTGCGCTTCCACGCCGTCGATGTCGTCGGTCATCATGACCGAACGCGCACCGAGGCTGCGGCTGGCGATCACCACGTAGCCGTGGCTGGCGAGGTATTCGCACAGGTCGAGGTTTTCGGTCGATTTGGAAGCAAAGCTGGGCGCGTAGATCACCACGGGATAGCGGCCGGCCGCCGGCGCAGCGTCGCGCACGGCTAACGTGGCCGCGCCATACTGCGCCGTTTGCGGGCCCGCCAGCCAGGCGGCGCGCTGCCTGGCCGCGTCGGCGGCAGGGAAAGCGAAGTCGACGTCGGCCAGAGTGGCTTGCTGGTAGTCGGCGATCAGCATCGGCGCCGCGCTCGATCGCCTGGCCGGATACCAGACCAGGGTCTGGACCGGCCGCGCGGGACCGACGTTACCCGCGTTGCCGAACGCGTCGACCGGCGCGTCCAGCATGCGGCTGTAATCGTATTGCTGAACGATGCGCAAGCCCACCGCATGCGGGCCCGCAGGGGGAACGGCGGCCGCAGCGCCGCTTGCATGCGCTGACTGAACTGCCGGGGCCATCGCGGCAACGGCCAAAACCATCAGAAAAGAACGT
This sequence comes from Duganella sp., assembly GCA_040508835.1. Taxonomy (GTDB): domain Bacteria; phylum Pseudomonadota; class Gammaproteobacteria; order Burkholderiales; family Burkholderiaceae_D; genus Rugamonas. The sequence continues at coordinate 19,211 of JBEVMD010000600.1, forward strand.
AAGACCATGGCGCTTATCCTGTACAGGTTGAAAATTGGATAATAATCGCGCGGCCCCGGCAGCCAGACCTGCCATGCGATAAACGGTGGAATTCGGGGGCTGAGCTGCACCGGAACCTGGTTTCGTCCCCCCGCGCCAGCGCCGGTTTTCCTTATTTAATTGTCATAGTTATATTTATCACCCCTCTTCCGGCACGGAATTTACACAAATACCACCCGGACAGTCTAAAATATTCGTTTGGGTTAGTTCTACAGCTAACATCCTGCCGTCTGGCACCGATTTGGTAATAAACCGAGGGAATAAACATGGCAACAGAAAAATCTAAAATCATTTACACCTTGACTGACGAAGCGCCGCTGCTGGCGACTTATTCCCTGCTCCCGATCATCCAGAAATTCACCGCACCGGCCGGCGTCGACGTCGTCGCCAGCGATATTTCGGTCGCCGCGCGCGTCATCGCCGAGTTCCCCGAATACCTGACCGAAGCCCAGCGCCTGCCCAACACGCTGGCCGAACTGGGCGCACTGACCCAGAATCCCGACACCAACATCATCAAGCTGCCGAACATCAGCGCCTCGGTCGCCCAGCTGCAAGCGGCGATCCGCGAACTGCAAGGCAAGGGCTACGCGCTGCCCGACTATCCGGAAGACGCCAAGACCGACGAAGAAAAAGCACTGAAAGCCCGCTACGGCAAGTGCACCGGCTCCGCCGTCAACCCGGTGCTGCGCGAAGGTAACTCCGACCGCCGCGCACCGAAAGCGGTGAAAGAATATGCGCGCAAGCACCCGCACTCGATGGGCGAATGGAGCCAGGCATCGCGCACCCACGTGTCGCACATGCATGCCGGCGACTTCTACCACGGCGAAAAGTCGATGACCCTCGACAAGGCCCGCAACGTCAAGATGGAACTGATCACGCCGTCCGGCAAGACCATCGTGTTGAAACCGAAGGTCGCGCTGCAAGCGGGCGAGATCATCGATTCCATGTTCATGAGCAAAAAAGCGCTGCTCGAGTTCTACGAGAAGGAAATCGACGACGCGTACAAGACCGGCGTGATGTTCTCGCTGCACGTGAAAGCCACCATGATGAAGGTGTCGCACCCGATCGTGTTCGGCCACTGCGTGCGCATCTTCTACAAGGAAGCGTTCGAGAAGCACGCCAAGGTCTTCGAAGAACTGGGCGTGAACGTCAACAACGGCATGGTCAACCTGCTCGACAAGATCGAGAAGCTGCCGGCATCGCAAAAAGATGAAATCCTCAAGGACCTGCACGCCTGCCTCGAGCACCGTCCGAAGCTGGCCATGGTCGATTCGGCCAAGGGCATCACCAACTTCCATTCGCCGAACGACGTGATCGTCGATGCGTCGATGCCGGCGATGATCCGTATCGGCGGCAAGATGTGGGGTGCCGATGGCCGCACGGCAGACGTGAAAGCCGTGATGCCGGAATCGACCTTTGCCCGCATCTACCAGGAGATGATCAACTTCTGCAAATGGCATGGCAACTTCGACCCGACCACCATGGGCACCGTGCCCAACGTGGGCCTGATGGCGCAGCAAGCCGAAGAATACGGCTCGCACGACAAGACCTTCGAAGTGACCGAAGGCGGCATCGCCAACATCACCGACCTGGAAACGGGTGAAGTGCTGCTGACGCAAACCGTGGAAGAAGGCGATATCTGGCGCATGTGCCAGGTCAAGGACGCGCCGATCCGCGACTGGGTCAAGCTGGCCGTCACGCGCGCCCGCAACTCCGGCATGCCTGCCGTGTTCTGGCTCGACCCGTACCGTCCGCACGAAAACGAAGTGATCAAGAAGGTCCAGCTGTACCTGAAAGACCACGACACCAGCGGCCTGCACATCGAAATCATGTCGCAAGTACGCGCCATGCGCTACACGCTGGAACGCGTGTCGCGCGGCCTGGACACCATCTCGGTCACCGGCAACATCCTGCGCGACTACCTGACCGACCTGTTCCCGATCCTGGAACTGGGCACCTCGGCCAAGATGCTGTCGATCGTGCCGCTGATGGCCGGTGGCGGCATGTACGAAACCGGCGCCGGCGGTTCGGCCCCGAAACACGTCAAGCAACTGGTGGAAGAAAACCACCTGCGCTGGGATTCGCTGGGCGAGTTCCTGGCGCTGGCCGTGTCGCTGGAAGAGCTGGGCATCAAGCAGGGCAACAACAAGGCCAAGCTGCTGGCCAGGACGCTGGACGAAGCCACCGGCAAACTGCTGGACAACAGCAAGTCGCCATCGAGCCGCACCGGCGAGCTGGACAACCGTGGCAGCCACTTCTACCTGTCGCTGTACTGGGCGCAAGCCTTGGCCACCCAGACCGAGGACGCGGAACTGCAGGCGCACTTCGCACCATTGGCCAAGGCCCTGTCGGAAAACGAAACCAAGGTCGTGGAAGAACTGGCCAGCGTGCAAGGCCAGGCAGTCGATATCGGCGGTTACTACCAGCCCGATCCGGTCAAGACCGCAGCAGCGATGCGTCCGAGCGCCAGCTTCAACGCTGCGCTCGATACGATCTAAGCCGTCAAACAGGGGCTTGCGCCCCTGTCGTGGTCACGATAAAGCCCCGTCAGCCCAGTGCTCACGGGGCTTTTTTCACACCGCCAGCCTGTGCTCCGTCATCCCCGCGCAGGCGGGGATCTTATTTCGTTGGCCCGCTCGCACATTGGATTCCCGCCTGCGCGGGAATGACG
>JBEVMD010000609.1:0-7197 GCA_040508835.1 Duganella sp.
GGCGCTGCCGCTGGTGCTGGTGCTGGTGCTGGCAAAACGCTGCTGGATCGACGCCGTGATGCCCGCCGCATCGAGTCCCACGCCAGCCAGCAGTTTTACCGGGTCGCCGTGGTCGATGAACTTGTCGGGCAGGCCCAGCATCAAGAGCGGCTTGACGATGCCCTGTTCGGCCAGCGCTTCGGCCACGGCCGCGCCGGCGCCGCCCATGATGGCGCCCTCTTCCACCGTCACCAGGACATCGTGGCTGGCAGCCAGCTGTTTGACCAGTTCCACGTCCAGCGGTTTCACGAAGCGCATATTGGCCACCGTGGCGCCCAGCGTGGCGCCGGCCGTCACCGATGGCGCCACCATCGAGCCGAAGGCCAGGATGGCGATCTTTTCGCCCTGGCGCTTGATTTCGCCCTTGCCCAACGCGATGACGGTGAGTTCCTGTTCGATGGCCGCGCCGATGCCGGCGCCGCGCGGGTAGCGGATGGCGGCCGGTCCCGGATAGCGGTAGCCGGTGGTGAGCATCTGGCGGCATTCGTTTTCGTCGGACGCGGCCATGATCACCATGTTCGGGATGCAGCGCAAATAGGCCAGGTCGTAATTGCCGGCATGGGTGGCGCCGTCGGCGCCCACCAGGCCGGCGCGGTCCAGCGCAAACGTCACGTCCAGGTTCTGCAGCGACACGTCGTGCACCAGCTGGTCGTAGCCGCGCTGCAGGAAGGTGGAATAGATCGCCACCACGGGTTTCAGGCCTTCGCAGGCCAGGCCGGCGCCGAAAGTTACCGCGTGCTGCTCGGCGATGCCCACGTCGAAATAACGGTCCGGGTACTGCTGCTCGAAGCGCACCATGCCCGAGCCTTCGCGCATGGCCGGCGTGATGCCGACCAGTTTTTTGTCGAAGGCCGCCATGTCGCACAGCCAGTTGCCGAACACTTCGGTGTAGGTGAGCTTGGACGGCGCGGTGGACGGCTTGATGCCTTCGGCCGGATTGAACTTGCCGGTGCCGTGGTACAGGATCGGTTCCGCCTCGGCCAGCTTGTAGCCCTGGCCCTTCTTGGTGACCACGTGCAGGAACTGCGGACCCTTGAGCTGCTTGATGTTCTGCAGCGTGGGGATCAGCGAGTCCAGGTCGTGGCCGTCGATGGGGCCGATGTAGTTGAAACCGAATTCCTCGAACATGGTGGCCGGAACCACCATGCCTTTGGCGTGTTCTTCCAGGCGCTTGGCCAGTTCCAGCACGGGGCCGGGCAGCACCGACTTGCCCACGTTCTTGGCGGCCGCGTAAAACTGCCCCGACATCAGGCGCGCCAGGTAGCGGTTGAGCGCGCCCACGGGCGGCGAAATCGACATGTCGTTATCGTTGAGGATGACCAGCAGGTTGATGTCGTCCTGCACGCCGGCGTTGTTGAGCGCCTCGAACGCCATGCCGGCCGTCATGGAACCGTCGCCGATGACGGCAATCGCGTGGCGGTGCTCGCCCTTGATCTTGGCTGCCTGCGCCATGCCCAGCGCGGCCGAAATCGACGTCGACGAGTGGGCGGTGCCGAAGGTGTCGTACTCGCTCTCGTCGCGCTTGGGAAAGCCCGAAATGCCGTCCTGCTGGCGCAGCGTGTGCATGCGGTCGCGGCGGCCGGTAAGGATCTTGTGCGAATAGGTCTGATGGCCCACGTCCCACACGATGCGGTCGTGCGGCGTGTTGAACACGTAGTGCAGCGCCACCGTCAGCTCCACCGTGCCGAGGTTGGACGACAGGTGGCCACCGGTCTTGGACACCGAGTCGAGCAGGTAGGCGCGCAGCTCGTGCGCCAGCGGCGTCAGTTGATGGTACGGCAGTGCGCGCACATCGGCCGGTGTATGGATTTTTTCTAACAAGTTCATTTATGCCTTCCGCTGCACGATCAAATCCGCGAGTTCGCGTAACCGCAGAGCTTTTTCTCCAAACGGCGCGAGCGCTGCGTGCGCATCGAGCCGCAATTGTTCGGCCAGCGCGCGCGATGGCTCCAGACCCAGTATCGACACGTAGGTCGGCTTGTTGTCGGCGGCGTCCTTGCCGGCAGTCTTGCCCAGCGTGGCCGAATCGGCCGTCGCATCGAGCACGTCGTCGACGACCTGGAACGCCAGGCCGATGGCGCGCGAGTAGGCGTCCAGCGCGGCCAGGTGAGCATCGGTGAGGTCCCTGCCGGCCAGGGCGCCCAGCACCACCGCCGCGCGCAGCAAGGCGCCGGTTTTGAGCTGGTGCATCTGTTCCAGCTGCTCGAGCGTGAGGCTCAGCCCGACGCTGTCGAGATCGATGGCCTGGCCGCCGCACATGCCGGCCGAACCGGACGCATGGGCCAGCAGGCGCAGCATTTTCGCCAGACGCACCGCAGGCACTGCGGCAACGTCGGCTTCGGCCAGCACCACGAATGCCTGCGATTGCAGCGCGTCGCCCACCAGCAGCGCGGTCGCTTCGTCGTACGCGATGTGCACTGTCGGCTTGCCGCGCCGCAGGGCGTCGTCGTCCATGCACGGCATGTCGTCATGTACCAGCGAATACGCGTGGATCATTTCCACGGCCGCTGCCGCGCGGGCCAGCACGGCGGGATCGGCGTCGAACAGCGCGCCGGCCGCGTACACCAGCAGCGGACGCACGCGCTTGCCGCCGCCCAGCAGCGCGTAGCGCATGGCCGCGTGCAGCTTGGTGGGCACGGTGGCGGCCACCGGCAGGAAACCCGATAAATCGTTTTCGGACGCCGCCTGCACGGTTTTCATCCAGTCGTCGAAGGCGCCCGTCATTGTTCGGCCTCGCCGGACTGCGCGAACGGCTTGAGCATGTCGCCTTCCAGTACCTTGACCTGGGACTCCACTTTTTCCAGCTGCGCCGCGCACAGCTTGACCAGCTCGGAGCCGCGCGCATACGCGGCCACCGACGCCTCGAGCGGCAGTTGTCCCGCTTCCATTTGCGCGACCAGTTGCGCCAGCTCCGCCATCGCCTGTTCAAACGAGACGTTGGCGGCGGCGGCGGTCGTTGCGGCGTCGGCAGTTAATTTCTTAGACATAGGCACTCAGGTAACACTCAGGTAAACAAGGGAACACGCGCCAGCGCAGTGTAGCCCGTTATTTTAGAACAAACCACCCACTCCGGTGGAACAAAAGGACAACCGCGGGACAACCGCGCGGCGGATCATGGATTTTATCGCAATCGCCCGCCCGTGCGTTCAATGCATGTATTTCTTGCAATTCCTTACAAAACAGACGGTGCCGGGCCCTGCCCTTCCGGGGAGAAAGACGGTATAATTGCCGGTTCTGTCCGAAATACTATTTTCAACGAACTTGAATTCAGGAATTTGCGGATTCTGTCTCTTCTTGGTTTGATGTATTTTAATTAAGGGGGGTTTGGATGTCCGATCTGGGTACCCACGCCAAGCTGGCGCGTCCACACGCGCAACTTCCGGTAAGCGTCTATTTTGACGAAACGCTCCTGCAGCGGGAAATGCAGCAATTGTTCCAGAGCGGTCCGCGCTACGTGGGCCATGAACTGATGGTGCCCAACGTGGGCGATTTCGCGACCCTGGCGTCCGAAAACGAAGGCCGCATGCTGGTGCACAACGCCAATGGGCTCGAAGTGCTGTCCAATGTCTGCCGCCACCGGCAGGCGCTGATGTTCAACGGCCGCGGCAACGCCAACAACATCGTGTGCCCGTTGCACCGCTGGACGTACGACCTCAAAGGTGAGCTGATCGGCGCGCCGCATTTCGCGGAAACGCCGTGCCTGAACCTGGCCAAGACCACGCTGCAAAGCTGGAACGGCCTGCAATTCGAGCAGAACGGCTACAACGTCATGGAACAGCTCAAGAACCTGTCAGTGACCAAGGATCTCGATTTTTCCGGCTATATGTTCGACCGCGCCGAAGTGCAGATCTGCGACTACAACTGGAAGACTTTTATCGAAGTCTACCTGGAGGATTATCACGTCGAGCCGTTCCACCCGGGCCTGGGCGGCTTTGTCAGCTGCGACGACTTGCGCTGGGAATTCGGCCAGGACTACAGCGTGCAGACGGTCGGCGTGAACAAGGGCCTGCTCAAGTCCGGCTCCGAAGTCTACAAGCGCTGGCAGGAGCAGGTGCTGAAGTTCCGCGGCGGCGAGGCGCCCCCGTACGGCGCCATCTGGCTCACACTGTATCCGAACATCATGGTCGAGTGGTATCCGCACGTGCTGGTCGTGTCCACGCTGTGGCCGGACGGTCCGCAGCGCACGCGCAACGTGGTGGAGTTTTACTATCCCGAGGAAATCGTGCTGTTCGAGCGCGAGTTCATCGAGGCCGAGCACGCGGCCTACATGGAAACCGTGGCCGAGGACGATGAAATCGGCCTGCGCATGGACGCCGGCCGCAAGGCCCTGCATGCGCGCGGCGACACCGACGCCGGTCCCTACCAGTCGCCGATGGAAGACGGCATGCAGCACTTCCACGAATGGTACCGATCTAAAATCGATTTATAAAGTCAAGGAAACTGGATGCAATCGCTTTGGATGTTATTCGCAAGCTTCATGTTCGCTGTCATGGGGGTATGCGTGAAGCTGGCCTCCGAAGAATTCTCCACTTCCGAAATCGTGATGTACCGCGGCGTGGTCGGCGTGATCGTGCTGGCCATCATCATCAAATCCCAGGGCGGCAGCTTCCGCACCACGATGCCGCTGGCCCACCTGTGGCGCTGCATCATCGGCGTGGTGTCGCTGTGGCTCTGGTATTACTCGATCGCCGAACTGCCGCTGGCCACGGCCATGACCCTCAACTACCTGTCGCCGATCTGGATCGCCGTGTGGCTGTTCGCGCTCGGCTGGTGGCACGCCAAGGGCGACATCAAGTGGCCGCTGATGCTGGCCGTGATGATGAGCTTTGTGGGCGTGATCCTGCTGCTGCAGCCGGCGTTCCACGCCAACCAGCTCACGCCCGCCCTGGTGGCCCTGTTCTCCAGCCTGCTGACGGCCATGGCCTATATGCAGGTGCGCAAGCTGGGCCTGGCCGGCGAACCGGAAAGCCGCGTGGTGTTTTATTTTGCCGTCACCAACATCGTGGCCGGCCTGGCCGGCAACCTGCTGCTCACCCACGGCCAACCCGTCACCTGGCACCCGATTAACACCTGGCACGGCGCCCTGCTGCTGCTGGGCATTGGCATTTGCGCCACCAGCGCCCAGGTGGCCATGACGCGCGCCTATCGCCTGGGCCAGACCCTGGTGGTGGCCAATCTGCAATACACGGGCATCGTTTTTTCCAGCATCTGGGGCGTGCTGGTGTTTGGCGACGTGTTCAGCGCGATGAGCTGGGCAGGCATTAGCATCATCCTGGCGTCGGGCGTGGCCGCAACGTTCTACAATACCCGCACCACCGAACGCGGCAAGGCCATCGACAAGGCCGATCCGATTTCCAGCGAAGTATAGGGAGATTTCATGCACACCACCCTGATCAGCGCCGCCGAGCTGGCGCCCCATGTCGTCGACGCCAGCTGGGTCATCCTCGACTGCCGCCATGACCTGCTCAACCCGGATGCGGGCCGCGCCGCCTTTGCGGCCGGCCACATCCGGAATGCCCAGTTTGCCAACATCGATACCGATTTGTCGGGCGCCAAGACGGGGCCGGATGGCGTTTTTCGTGGCCGTCATCCGCTGCCCGATCGCACGGCGCTGATCGACACCCTGCGCGGCTGGGGCATCGACGACGCCACGCAAGTGGTGGCGTACGACGCCCACGGCGGCATGTTTGCCGCGCGCCTGTGGTGGCTGCTGCGCTGGGTCGGCCATCCGGCCGTGGCCGTGCTTGACGGCGGCCTGGCCGCGTGGCAGGCCGGCGGCCAGCCGCTGGCGACCGGCACGGCAGCCCCGCGCGCGCGCGGCACCATTGCCGAGCACGCCCCACTCACGCACACGGTCTCCGTGGACGACGTGACGGCCAACCTGGCCACGCACAATAAAATCGTGGTCGATGCGCGCGCGGCGGACCGCTATCGCGGCGAAAACGAGACCATCGATCCGGTGGGCGGCCATATTCCCGGCGCCCGCAACCGCTTCTTCAAGGAAAACCTGGCGCCGGACGGCCGCTTCAAGGAGGCGGCGCAACTGCAGGCGGAACTGGCGCCCGTGGTGGGCAACGCCGCGCACGCGATCATGCAGTGCGGCTCGGGCGTGACGGCCTGCCACAACCTGCTGGCGCTGGAAGTGGCCGGTTTGCCCGGCGCCGCGCTGTATCCGGGCTCGTGGAGCGAATGGTGCGCCGATCCGGCGCGGCCGGTGGCGACCGGCGCGGCCTGATCGGTTGCACGCGGCGGCTAGCCAGACGCTGCCAGGCCCGCTGGCGCGTCAGGCAGCGCGCCTGCTTTTCCTGCGGCCGGCCGCGCCCACCAGCGCCAGCCCGGCCAGCAGCATGCCCCAGGTTTCCGGCTCCGGCACCGGCGCCACCGCCGACAGGCCCGAGATCGCCACCCCCGTTTCCAGGTAGCCGTTGGTGGCGAACGCAGACAGATTGCTGTACTGCACCGACATCATTCCGCTCCAGTCATAATGTTCACCGATGGTGGTGCCGTCGTCACGCACGTTGAAATGCGATCCCATCTCGTACAGCCGGACGTCGGCAACTTCCTCGCCATTCTGGTTGTAGCCGGTCAATCCCAGCAATGCCGACGCCAGCGCAAACTCCTCCTGGTCCGCTTCCAGGTTATAGCCCAGCGTGGTCGTGGTGGACAGCGACGCCGTCACGCTGACGGTGAGCCGGGTGTTGGGCGACAGCGTAAAGGCGCGCGACGACGGATTGGACCCGCTCGCATACCCGTAGTACGCGCCGTGACCGTCAAGGGTGCTGGCCGCCTGGCCGCTGGTGGACATGGTGGTGAATCCGGCCAGGGTATTGGCTCCGCTCAGGCTGACCTGCGCGGACGACAGCGGATCGATGAGGCTGCCCGCCAGCGCGCCGCCCAGCGACGCTGCTTCGTGCGAGTACTCGTGGGAGATATATTCGTCGGCCCAGCCATGGGTGCCCACTGCCACATAGGGTTTGCCATAGGAACCGAAGGTCAGCGACGGCGCAATGCCGTCGTTCAGGTCGAGGTCGGTAAGCGTGATCGTCAGGTTGCTGAAACTGGCGTTGCTGGTGGCGGTGGCGTGCGCCGGCATGGCGACCACGGCCGACATGGCCGCAATGGCCGCAGTGTGCGCGATCAGGGTCTTGGATACAGTTT
>JBEVMD010000008.1:0-8891 GCA_040508835.1 Duganella sp.
TCCTGGTTTTCATTGTCGGCCAGCGACAGCTCCTTGCGGCGCTCGCGCGCGCGGCCCAGCAGGTACTGGTGCAGGTCGTGGTACAGGAAGCGCCGCATCTTGTCGGCGCCGACATTTTTCTTCATCACCATCAGCGCGGAATACTCGGCCAGCGTCTCGCTGAGCACGCTCGCGCCGCGCGTCGTGCCGCCCACCAGCTGGTGGCCCCACCACTGGTGGGCCACCTCGTGCGCGGTGACGTATAACGGGTAGTCGATATCCTTGGGATTGCGGTCGTTCACTCTGGCGATAAAGCCCAGCGATTCGGCATATGGAATCGTGTTCGGATACGACTGGGCAAAGCGGGCGTAGCGGGGGAATTCCACGATGCGCACCACCTTGTGCTGGTACGGGCCGAAGTTGCGGCTGTCGTATTCGAGGGCCAGCTTGACGCCCTTGGTCATGCGCTCCAGGTTGAACTCGTGGCCGGGCTGGTAGTAAATTTCGATGCCCACGTCTTGCCACCAGTCGCGCTTGACGTGGTAGCGGGCCGACTGGAAGGCATAGAAATTGAGCATCGGCTGCGCCATCCGGTAGTGGTAGTAGTGGCGGCCCCTGGCGCTCCAGTCCTTGACCAGCGTGCCGGGAGCGATGGCGGTCTGGGTGTCGCTGGTGCTGACCACCGCGTCGAACGTGATCCAGTCGGCGTCGTTGCCGGCGATATTGTTGGCGAGGCCTTCCGCATCGTCGCGCGGCAGCATGCGCTCGCGCGCGGCCAGCTGGTGCTTGCGGCGGTCGCGCGCATCGCTGAGCTCGTTCGACTGCTGGTAGCCGATGTGCGGCAGCACGCTGTTGTTGAAGAACGTGCCGTTGCCGACCACGGGCGTGTCCTGGCCCATGCCGAGGATGCCGCGCGGCGTGAATTCCACGTCGAACTCGAGCGCCAGGCGCGCGCCCGGCGCCAGCGGCGTGACCAGCTTGTAGCTGTAAAAGCCCAGCGCCGCATCGTGCACGCCCGCGCGCACGGGCTGGCTGAACCGGGGGCGCCAGGCGGTGGCGGTCGCATCCTGGTGGACGATGATGTCGGCCACCGGTTGCGCCGTCTTGTTCTGCAGTACGTAGCGGCCGTGCACCGTCAGGCTGCGGGTGGCGGGCATGATGGCCACGTCGAGCTTGACGTCGGTGATGCGCGGCTGCGGCAGTACCGCGTATTGCCGGTACTGCCGCTCGTAAGCGGCGCGGTTGGCGTCCGTTTGCCAGGCCGACTGGTCGGTATAAAGCACGTGGGTGTTATAGAACAGCACGCCGCCGGCCCCTGCCAGAATCAGCACGCCTGCAGCCAGCGCCGTCAGCACCGGCACGGTCAGGCGGCGGCGCGCCAGTTGCAGGCGCTGGCGCCAGCCGTCGTTGGTGCCGCGCGCCCAGAACAGCACGGCCAGCACGGTCAGCAGCACGGCTGCGCCGCCCCAGTACGCCTGCAGCCAGCGCAGGCGCGGCAGGAAGTGGCCATAGCCGTTCATGGCGGAATACACGATGCGCGGCAGGTCGCCGTACGCGAGCAGCGGCGCTTCCATGCCCAGCGAGGCCATCGTCAGCGTGGTCGCGTAGTACAGGATCATGGCGAAATAGGCCAGGTAGCGGTTGTTGATGAACACCTGCAGCGCGATGGCCAGCACGGCCGTCAGTGCATAGCCGGGCAGGTCGATCAGGAACAGCTGGTAGACATACAGGCCCGGCTCCAGCACAAAATAGCCCTTGCCGATCTGGATCGCCATGCCGCTCAGCATGACCACCACCATCAGCAGCATTTGCAGGCCGATCAGCGCGAACAGCTTGGACAGCAGCGGCAGCCAGCTGGGCACGGGCAGCGCGTCGAGCATCTGTCCCATGTGCGCCTCGCGCTCGCGCCACACCAGTTCGCCCGCATAAAAGGTGGTGATCACCATCATGAACAGGGCAAAGGTTTCCGACACCGATTCCAGCACCAGGTACGTGAGCGGATAGGTGCTGGTGCCGTACAGCGGTTCCATTTCCAGCGCGCTGGCAAGCATCATCAGCACGCCGGCCAGCACGATCACCAGGAAATAAATGTTCTTGGTGGTTTCGCGCAGGTTCAGCCAGGTCATGCGGGCCAGCAGCAGCGCCATGCTGCGCGAGGCAAAATCCGGCGTTTCGCGGGTGTCGGTGGCGGTGGCGCTCAAGGCGCGCGGCGTCTCGGCGCCGCCCTCGGCAGCGTTGGGCAGGGCGGGACCGCGATGGCGTCCCGCGTCGCTGGTGGCGATGAAGTGGAAGCGCCAGTAACCGATCAGCAGGCCCGTCAGCGCGAACGCGCACCACAGCGCGCGGTTGAGCAGGTACACGCCTTCGGGCCAGAACATGCGCGTGTTGCGCTCGGCGATGGGCCAGTATTCGGTGAGACGGATCACGGCCGTGGTGCCGAACGGATCGATCAGCGCCGCCAGGGTTTTAAAATCGAGGTCGCGGGCCAGGCTGGGGGCGACGATGTAGCCGATCAGCATGACCACGCTGCTGATGTACACGGGCAGCATGCGCCGGGTCAGCGCAGCGAGGATGAAGAACACGGCGCCGAAGATGAAAATATTGGGCAGGATCACGATCAGGTACGGCAGCACATAGGCCATCACGCCCGGGTGCGCCAGCCGCTCCGGGTCGATGCCCGGCAGCAGGCTGCCCACCCACGTGCCCAGCACGATGCTGGTGAAGATCGCGGCCAGCGTCAGGTACGCGCCGATGAAGCGGCCGAACATGTAGTCGCGCTTGGCAATGGGGGCGCTGAAAAAGAAATGCTGCATGTCGTACTCGAAATCCTGCTGCACCGACCGGCCCATCATGGCGGCAATCACCACCACGCCCAGCGAGCCGAGCGCGCTGACGGTAAACATCAGCGAACGGGGCGCATCGATGGTGAGCGCGCCGAAGGCGACGGTGGCGCCCTTGAAGTAGCCGCCGGCGGCCGCCATCCACAGCACGGCCAGCGCCAGGAAGCCGGCGAAGTACACCCACGTCGAGAGCAGCTTGAGGCGCTGGCGCGCTTCAAAGAGGGCGATGGCAAGCATGGCGCGGCCTCAGTCGTCGCACGTCGCGGCGGCGCTGTGGCGGCCCGCGATGGTGGCGAAGTACACGTCTTCCAGGTCGCCCAGCGCTTCCTCGAAGCCGTCGCCGGGATCGGTGTCGCTGTACACGTGGATCAGCGTGCGGCCCGACAGCAGGCGCGACGAAATCACGGGGTGGCGGATCTGGAACGAGGGCAGGTCGCGCTTGTCGATGAAACGGGCCCAGATCTTGTCGCTCACTTCGTGGATCAGTTCCTGGGTGGGGCCGCACAGCAGCAAATGGCCCTTGTTGATGATGGCCATGTTGGCGCACAGGTCGGCCACGTCGCTGACGATGTGGGTGGACAGGATCACGGTCTTGTCGTCGCCGATGTCCGACAGCAGGTTGTGGAAGCGCACCCGCTCCTGCGGGTCGAGCCCCGCCGTGGGTTCGTCGACGATGATCAGCTTGGGGTCGCCCAGCAGCGCCTGGGCGATGCCGAAGCGCTGGCGCATGCCGCCCGAAAAACCGCCGAGCCGCTGGTGCCGCACCTCGAACAGATTGGTTTGCTGCAGCAGGCCATCGACCACCTCGCGCCGGCGGTTGCGGTTGGTCAGCCCCTTGAGCAGGGCAAAATGGTCGAGCATTTCGTAGGCGGTCACCTTGGGATACAGGCCGAAGTCCTGCGGCAGGTAGCCCAGCAGGCGCCGCACCTCGTCCTTTTCGTCGAGCACGTCGATATCGTCGAGGAACACGGAACCGGCATCGCACTCCTGCAGCGTGGCCAGCGTGCGCATCAGCGTCGACTTGCCGGCGCCATTGGGGCCGAGCAAGCCGAACATCCCGGCGGGGATGGTGAGCGAGATGTTGTCCAGCGCCACCACGCCATTGGCGTAGGTCTTGGACAAATTGCTGATGCGTAATTCCATGTCGGTTCCCTGTTTCCACAAGTGCCAGGCCATGTTTCTACAAGGCCATACACTTTTCACATGATGGCATTGTATTGAATTTGTTCACCAGTGGGTGGCCTGTTGCGACAGGCAGCCGAAACCGCGCGCCAGACTGCAGAAACGGCAGCCTGGAAGCGGGCGCGGGGATTGCCTAATTGCGGAACAACACGCTCTCGCGGTTGAACCACCAGCGGCAGCAGGCCAGCAGCGCGCCGGCCGTCAGGGTGGACGACAGCAGGATGGCCGACAGCATCCGGTATTCCATGGTGCCCTTGACCAGCTCTTTCATCGCCAGCGCCACGTTGGTGAGCGGCACCATGGCCCAGCCCCAGGTCAGTTCCACGCCCGGCAGCAGCGCCACCATGGTGGGCAGGATGATGACGATGATCAGCGGCGAAATCATGCCGGTCGCCTCCTTGTAGCTTTTGGCATAGATCGAGATGGACAGCAGCAGGGCGGCAAAGATGGCGGCCGTGGGCACCAGCATCAGCGCCAGCAGCAGCAAATCGAGCGGATTGATGGTGCGCACTATTTGCGCCAGGTCGCCGGACAGCAGCGGGCCGCCAAACGCCAGCACCAGGCCCAGGCTGGCGATCATCAGCAGCGCCGACGTCAGTCCCACCGTAAACAGCATCAGGAACTTGGCCAGCACGATGCCGGTGCGCGAGACGGGCGCCAGCAGCAGCGTCTCCAGCGTGCCCCGCTCCTTTTCGCCGGCGCCCGTGTCGATGGCCGGGTACATGGCCGCCAGCAGGCACACCATCAGCAGCAAATAGGGCACCATGCCGCCCACGACGGCGCCCATCCGTTCGCGCTGGTTGGCGGTGGAGCGTTCCTGCAGCAGGATCGGGTCGAGCACGAAGCGCAGCTGCGGCTGGCTCAAGCCCAGCTGGCTCAAGGCCTGGCGGCGCAGCGCGGCGTTTTCCTTGCCGATCACGTCGTTGACGCGCTTGCGCGTGACGTCGATGGTGGTGGCGCTGTTGTAGTGCAGCTCGATGTCCGACTGTTCATGGCGCGCCAGCGTGTCCCCGACCGCCGGCGGGATCACCAGCGCGAACTTGATGCGGCCGGCGGCAATGGCCGGCCTGATGTCGGCCACGCCCGCCAGCGGCACTTCGCGAAAGTTGCGGTCGTCGGCAAAGCGCTGCGCCAGTTGCGGCGCGTGGTCCTTGCCGAAGATGGCGTACGCCATTTCGGCGTCGCGCGCCTGCCGGAACATCGACGACGACAGCAGGCCGAAGCCGGCCATGATCAGCGGCAGGGCAAACACGGGAATCACGATGGTAAAGATAAAGGTCTTGCGGTCGCGGATCAGTTCGAGCAGTTCTTTCAGGTAAATGGTCCACATGGCTTACGCTCCGCGCTGGATGACGCCGACAAAGGCGTCGTAGAGGTCGGCGCTGCCGCCCAGCTGGCGCAGCGCGTCCACGGTGCCGTGGAAGGCGGTCGTGCCATGGTTCACGATGCACACGCGGTCGCACACTTTTTCCACTTCGTGCAGGTGGTGGGTGGAAAAGATCAGCGGCACGCGCAGCGTCTTGTAGCTGGCGATGAAGTCGAGCAGGATCTTGGCCGACATTACGTCCAGCCCCGTGGTGGGCTCGTCGAGAATGACGATCCGCGGTTCGTGCACGACAGTGCGGGCAATCGAACATTTTTGCTTCATGCCGGTGGAGAGCTGGTCGGCGCGCTTGCTGCCGTAACCGTGCATGTCCAGCAGGTCGAACAGCTCGTCGCAGCGGCGCCGCAGGCGGTCGGGCGCCATGCCGTGCAGCCGGCCGAAGTATTCGACGTTTTCGCGTGCCGTCAGCCTCCCGTACAGGCCGGTGCTGCCGGACAGGAAACCGATATGCTGGCGCGCCACCAGCGGGTTGTGCAGCAAGTCCACGCCGTTGGCATGGATGCTGCCGGCGTCGGGTTTCAGGGCAGTGGACAGCAGGCGCAAGGTCGTGGTCTTGCCGGCGCCGTTGGGACCGAGCAGTCCCAGCACTTCGCCGGGCGCGCAGCGGAAGCTGACGTCGCGCACGGCGTGGAACCAGCCGTCCTGCTCGCGCGGGTCGCCTGCCGCCGCCGGCGCGCCGCTGCGCCCGGGCAGCCGAAAACGCTTTGCCAGGCCGGTAACCTCGATCATGAGTTGTCCTTTTTGTAAATATCTGAAGAGTAACATGGCAAAAATCTTACGCGCAAGCTACAGTTTGACCCCGATCTCTTGCTATAGTGAACAGAACAGGGAGGCATGCATGTTGACCCAACAAACCAAGGACAAGGTGCTGGCGGTGATGCAGGCCGGCGTGGATCGCAGCGAGGCGACGGGCTTTTTTCGCACGGCGCTGGGGCTGTGCTACCTGTCGGGCCTGATGACCAAGGACACGCTGGACTTCAAGCAGCTCGATGCCAACTACAACCGCTTTATTTATCACGCCATCGGCAAGGGCCACAGCATCACCAGCATCCTGCAATACATGAGCGGCGAAAAAGTGGTGAAGGTGGTCGAATCGAAACGGTTTTTGAAGGCCTTCGGCGAGCTGTGCGGCGAGGTGCCGATCGAGAGCATTCCATTTTTGTTGGGACTGAACCTGGGTGTGGCCAAGGACATCTCCAAGATCGACGTGCGGGGACCGGTGGCCGACTACATCGAACGCCAGCGGCAGCTACGCGAAGAGGCGGAATCGCAGTGACCGTTTTATAATGGGTTTTTCAACCCGATGAGTTGACCCATGGCCGCACATTTCCACACCCCCCTGGACCGTTTTATTTCCGGCGCCGACAAGGCGCTGCGCGTGATTGCCGGCGTGGCGTCGGCCTCGCGACCGACGCCGGGCCAGTACGCTCCCGATGCCGAGATGAGCGAAGCGGAGCGCCGTCATGCGGCCGGCCTGATGCGGGTTAATCACGTGGGGGAGGTGTGCGCGCAGGCGCTGTACAACGCGCAGGCGCGCTTTGCCCGCACGGCGCAGATCCGCCAGCAGTTCGAGCATTCGAGCCGCGAGGAAGAAGACCACCTGGCGTGGACCGCGCAGCGCCTCGGCGAGCTGGGTTCGCACACCAGCGTGCTCAACCCGCTGTTCTATGCGGGCTCGTATGCGCTGGGCACGGTGGCGGCTCTGCTGGGCGACGCCAAGAGCCTGGGCTTTGTCGTGGAAACCGAGCGCCAGGTGGAATCGCACCTGGAAAGCCACCTGCAGAAACTGCCGCCGCAGGACGTCAAATCGCGCGCCATCGTCGACCAGATGCGCATCGATGAAATCGAGCACGGCGCCGCCGCGCAGAAACTGGGCGCGCAAGCGATGCCTGCGCCCGTCAAGGTGGCCATGACCGCCATGGGCAAGGTCATGACGAATACCGCGTATTACGTTTAAGGCCGCTGCAACGACGCCTTGGGCGGCTTGCCGTGGTCTTAGACCTCGACGATTTCGAACGAGTGGGTAATCTGGGCCGTCTTGCCCAGCATGATCGACGCCGAGCAATACTTGTCGTGCGATAGCGAGATCGCCCGTTCCACCGTCTCCGGTTTCAGGCCCTTGCCGGTCACCACGAAGTGGAAATTAATCTTGGTGAATACCTTGGGATCGGTATCGGCGCGGTCGGCCTGCAGCGTGCATTCGCAGCCGCGGATGTCGGCGCGGCCTTTTTTCAGGATCAGCACCACGTCATAGGCGGTGCAGCCGCCCGTGCCCAGCAACACCATTTCCATCGGGCGCGGCGCCAGGTTGTGGCCGCCGCCTTCGGGCGCGCCATCCATGGTGACCAGGTGGCCGGAGCCGGTCTGGGCCAAAAAACTCATGCCCGACGGGCCATTCCAGCTGACTTTGCATTCCATCGCATTCTCCAGGGTGACAACTTGGTCCCCATTGTAATGGACGCCGCAGACCCCGTGTTTTCGGGGCTTGCGGGCCACATGAGGCTTGACCGGTGTGGCGTTTGCCGCTTATACTAGCCGGCTTTCCGTTCGCTCAGGAAAGACAATAAGAAGGCCGAGTCCGCTGAAGCAATGGCGGAACCACCATTTGAGCGTGTTTTAATTATTAGGAAGTCATCATGAAAACTTTTTCCGCTAAGGGCCATGAAGTCCAGCGCGATTGGTTCGTGATTGACGCGACGGACAAAGTCCTCGGACGTGTTGCCAGCGAAGTGGCACTCCGACTGCGCGGCAAACACAAGCCAGAATTTACTCCTCACGTCGATACCGGCGATTTCATCGTCATCATCAACGCAGGCAAACTGCGCGTGACCGGCACCAAAGCAACCGAGAAGACCTACTACCGTCACTCGGGCTACCCAGGTGGCATCTACGAGACCAACTTCCTGAAAATGCAACAGCGTTTCCCAGGCCGTGCTCTGGAAAAAGCTGTCAAGGGCATGCTGCCAAAAGGCCCACTGGGCTACGCCATGATCAAGAAGCTGAAAGTGTACGCCGAAGGTTCGCACCCGCACGCTGCCCAGCAACCTAAAGCACTCGAAATCTAAGGAACTGACATGATCGGTAACTACAATTACGGCACCGGCCGTCGCAAGAGTGCAGTAGCTCGTGTGTTTATCAAAGTTGGCACTGGCCAAATCATCGTCAATGGCAAGCCAGCTGCCGAGTACTTCTCGCGCGAAACCGGCCTGATGGTCATTCGCCAGCCACTGGAACTGACCGGCAACGTTGAGCGTTTCGACATCAAAGTCAACGTGCACGGCGGCGGCGAGTCGGGTCAAGCAGGTGCTGTGCGTCACGGCATCACCCGCGCCCTGATCGACTACGATGCAGCGCTGAAACCGGACCTGGCGAAAGCCGGCTTCGTGACCCGCGATGCACGTGAAGTTGAACGTAAAAAAGTTGGTCTGCGCAAAGCACGTCGCGCAAAACAATTCTCGAAGCGTTAATTTTTACGCTTCCGGCGTGCGGGCTTGCCTGCATGCCGT
>JBEVMD010000037.1:0-4982 GCA_040508835.1 Duganella sp.
GGAACACGCCCATCGCCCGCAGCTGCCCCATTTTTTCCACGGCCTGCGCCAGGTCGCGCATGATCACGCCTTCGGTCACTTCCAGCTCCAGCCACTGGGCGTCCATGCCGCTGTCGGCCAGCGCGCGGGCCACACGCGCCACCAGGCCCTGCTCCTCGAACTGGCGCGGCGAGACGTTGACGGAGATGCGCAGCGGCGCGTAGCCGGCGTCCTGCCAGGCCTGGTTCTGGTAGCAGGCGGTGCGCAGCACCCATTCGCCCAGCGCCCTGCGCACGCGGGTTGCTGGCCACCACCACCATGCCGTCGCGATCGGCCACGCTCACGGCAAACACCATGCTGGGTGGCAGCAACCCTTCGCGCGCGAGCTGGGTCAGTGCGCCCGGCGAGCCGCTGCGCTCGACCGTCTACTTCATCCCGCGCAGGGTCTGGTCGATGCTGTCCACACTGCGCGCCACCTGCGCTTCGTAAAAGCTCAGCACTTCGCCCACCGTATTGACGGCGGCGGCACGGGCGCGCTTGCGGCCCTGCGCGGCGTCGTGCTTCGACAGCAGCCGCAAGCCGGCCAGCAGGGCCAGCGCGCACAGGAGAGTCAGGTCGTCGCCCTCACCGCCCACGACCTGCCCCTCCGGGAACAGCTGGCTGATAGCGCGGTGCCAGCCGGTTCCCTGCGCCAGCCGGTCCGGCGTTCATTGGTTCTGCAGTTGCCGGCTCACGGCACTCAGTAGCTCACTGGCGCAAAGTTCAGCATCCTGCGTGAAGCGCGAATGCATCATGGGCCGGGGCAAGGCATGGGTGTAAAAGTGTGGCCCCTCGACCACGAATCCTATCGCCCACAGGCGCGGCTGCGCTTGTCCACTGCGGTCCAGCAGTTGCATCATGCGGTTGATGGCATAACCGCCCGGGTGAAAGTCACCATTTCGACACGGCTGGACGAGCCCGCGCTGGACCAGACGTTGCGTCAGTGGCGCCGAGTCGGTCAGCGGCGAAAAAGCGTCCAGCCTGGCGATGACCAGCACATCCGCGTACTGGCGCGTTTCCTTGCCGGCCCACCAGTTGCTAATCACAAACTGCGAACGTTGAGTATCGGTGTACAGATTATTACCGGGTCCGCCGCCCAGCGTCAGCACGCCTGCATCCATGAGCGCCAGCAGCTCGGTATTGCGCTGGCGCGGGGGACCGAAAGTGATGCGGTTGGTGCTCGCCACGAACTCATCGATAAAATAGCGATGCGACGCCGGCGTCAGGCCGCAGAACTCGACCGCCTCGCGCAGCGCATCGCGGGTATCACGCAACACATCGGCGGCGGCCTTGAGCGGACTAACAAGGTTGCCCGCCGCTGCTTGCCGCAAGTCGGCATGCAGCTCGTTACAAAAAAAAGCGGCATAGTGCTCCAGCGAAGAGAACTGCAAGCCGTCGAGCGGCCTTAGCAACCTTGACACCGCAGCCCGCTCGATGGCAGATGCGGCAAACCCGGCGTGGTCCATCTCCTTTGACCGACTGCCGTCCTGCCCCGTTGCCGCGAGGCGCCATGCATAGGCCATCTCCTTTTCAATCAGGGGCAGCAGTTGTACGACGAAGTCAAGTTGCGCATCGCCACCACGGTCGCAGGCAGCCTGTCGCAGCGCCCGTACAGCATCGACAGTAAAAAAACGCGCCTGGTGCCTGCCTGCGATGCCCTTCTGGTTAAGCCCGCGCGCGGCGAACGGCAGGCACTGGCGCGAGAAAATCAATAGCCGTGGCTCCTTGCCCGAGCGCTGGTAGCGCGTGATACCGGCATCTTCGATGAATTGGCCGCCACGACCCAGCGTCAAGGCCGAGATGACGTCATACGCTGTCAGTCCCATGCCCTGAACTGCCACGGTAGCCTGCTCCGGCAGGCGCTCAAATTGCGCTATCGGGTAGGCTGAAGGCAGGTAATCAAGACAGGGGTTGTGCGCGTGATAGTCTCTGGCAAATTGCTGGAGCACTGTGTCGCGCGCGTCGGGCCGACGGCGTCCATGGCCGGTAGCCAGCACGACATAATCGGCACGGTGGCAGGCGCCATTAGCAAGATGCACACCGAAGCCGCCACCGGTCGACGGCTCCAGGTCAACGACCCGCTGCCGGTGATGGTTGACCTGCACCGTTGCTGGCAAATGGTCGATCACGCGTGCATACGCCCAGTCCAGGTATTCGCCCAACAGCGACCGGGGTAAATGGTCATGGTCGCTGATGGCGACGCCATCGTCGCAGCGTTCAAAGCGCCTGCTGCAGCGACGGTATCCGCTCAGCCGCGCCCATTGCGTCAGCGATAAGGACGAGACGCCGCCGACCACGCTGTCGGCGCCAAAAATGCCGATCTGGGAAGCCACCGTGTTGACCAGCAAATGGTCGGGCTGGAAGGACGGATGCGCACCCTGGCCACATTCGCCCGGCTCGGCAATATCGATCTGCAGCCGTGCCGTGGCAGGCAGCGGCTCGGCGTTTAATCGCTCTACGATACGCTCGAGCAAACTCAAGCCGCGCGGACCAAGTCCGACGATGGTAAGACACACGGTAGTCATGGACCAGGCACCTCCTGGGGCGTGGCTTCGGCAATCGGCGGCAGATGCAGCAGTGCGATGTCACGCTGCCGCGCCAGCGTGGAAAAGACCAACAGTACTTGCGGATCGTGTCCAGGAATGATGTGATACGGTCCGTCGGCCAGCGCTTCCACCGTGTCATAGGCTTCGAGCACGCGCTGCAGGTCCAGCAGCACCGGGAACGGACGCCGCTGGCGCAGGTTGCTCCAGTAATGGACGGCATCGCTGGCAAGCACGATCTGTCCGCGCTCGGTCGCCACCGTCACGATCTGGATACCGCGGGTGTGACCGCCCACCTCGTGCAGCCAGACACCAGGTGCCAGCGTGGCGCTACCACGATGGAACACCACGCGGTCTTCAAACACGCAGCGCAACATGGTGCAGACGTCCGCCAGCTCGTAGGGGTGGCGCAGCAGCGCCTGCCCCATGCAACTACCAGTGCAAAAGGCCATTTCCTGCTCCTGCAAGTGAAAGCGCGCGCGCGGAAATGCAGCAAGGTTGCCCGCGTGGTCATAGTGCATGTGCGTGATGACGACGTCCGTGACATTCTCCGCAGCAATTCCGATCTCGCTTAACAAGGCGCCCGGCGTATGTAGATAGCTGCGCTGGCGCGCTTGCGCCGTCGACGCTGTGCAGCCGGTATCGACCACGATCACGCGGTCGCTCCCCTGAATGGCCCAGATAAAAAAATCGAGCGGCATGTTCACGTCCGGGCCGCTGCAGGTCATAAAATTGTTGCTGGCCCGGCGCTCGCCGTGGGTGGCGTAGCGCAGTGCATAGACTTGGTAGCATGCTTCAGGCATGAGCGATCTCCCGCACCATTTGCGGCGCATGAAAATACCCTGAATCGTCCACCGATGCCGGTTGCAGCTGGTCAAACCAGGTAGCAGCGGGATCGAAACGGGCATAGAACGGGCGCCGTACCCGATCCGCCTCGCGCGCCTGCAGGTACTGCAACGCGAACAATTGTTCCCTTCCGCGCGTCACCACGCCGTCGATCATCACCTTGCCCGAAAGCGCGCTCATGATCGGCCCCCGTACCGTGCGCGCCAGTCCCGACACCTGCTGATACGCTTGCTGGAATACGCTGTAGGCCTGCGCTAGCGGCAAGGCAAAATAATCGGCCGGCCCGGTATCACGTTCCACGAACATATAGTAAGGGACTGCGCCCAGCTTCACACCTGTGCGCCACAATTCCACCCACGCGCTGGCCTGGTCATTCACGTGGCGAATCAGCGGCGCCTGCATGCGCAACACGGCACCGGTACTCACAATCCGTCGCGCGGCTTGCCGGGCTTGCGCCGTGCCCAGTTCCGCCGGATGACTGTAGTGGGCCATCAGCGCCAAGTTCTTACCGGACGCCACCACTCTTTCAAACAGTCTTAACAGATCATCGGCATCCGGGTCGCTGACGAAGCGCTGCGGCCAGTATGCGACCGCCTTGGTGCCAATGCGGATGGTATCGATATGCGTCAGCTCGGGCCCAAGCAGTGGTTCGAGGTAACTGGCCAGCACGCGCGTGTTCATCACCAGCGGGTCGCCGCCCGTGATCAGCACGTCGGTCACCGCGCGGTGCCGGCGCAGATAGGCTACCAAGTCGCTGGCGTCCCTGGCGTCGAAACGCAGCTCGTCCATGCCAACAAACTGCGGCCACCGGAAGCAGAAAGTGCAGTAAGCATGACAGCTTTGTCCCGCTTTGGGGAAGAACAGCACTGTTTCACGATATTTGTGCTGGAGGCCGGGCAAAGGACGACCATCCAGAAAAGGCACGTTGTGCGTCATTTGTCCGGCCGGATGGGGATTCATGCGCAGCCGGATCTCCCGTACCAGCGTTTCCAGCGACGCCACGCTAGCACCACCGCGCATCAGCCGGGCCAGCGCGGTATATTCGTCAGGCCGCAGCATCTCGCGCTGAGGAAAAGTCAGGCGATACATCGGATCGTCTGGAGCACGGTCCCAGTCGATCAGTTCATCGAGAACGTACTGGTTGACCCGAAATGGCAACACCCGGGAGACCACCATAACCGCTTCGCGCTGCTCGTCAGAGAGTAACTGCCATTGCGGGCTTTGTACTATCGTATTGCGGGTCAAAGGTTTGAATCGCATGGCGACCTCTTATATATTCAAGCCTTAACGCGTAGCGCTCGGCACTGCAGGTCGCTATCACCTTTATCGATATAAACAGTTGTTCGACCTTGTTGTTGATAATCAGCCTTCTTAATGATCAAATTGAAAGAAAATAGGCTGCCGCTCTGCTTTTTACAATGACTGCAGTGGCATATTGCGGCACCTTGGTTTCACTGAGCAGTAAATAGCGCACGGCACCGCACAAACATCCACCTTTTTGACAGTTCATCTCGCTCTCTCCATCGTTATCGTGGGATTCATAGATTTACCTTAACCGAATATTTAACCGTTCTT
>JBEVMD010000038.1:0-10272 GCA_040508835.1 Duganella sp.
ACCTGGTGTCGTCGGAAATCGTTCAAACCGGCATCGAGCTGGCAGATCAACGCGGGCCGGAAAGCGCCGCCGCTTACCTCAGCGGGCGCGGCGTGCTGGAACCGGTGATCAACCGCGTGCTGTCCGAGCCTGCCCAGCGCCGCAACATGGGACGCCTGCGCGGGCGCGATGACCACGATCTGGCGGAAGAAGCTTCGCGCTACAAATTCAAGCTCTGACGTTGCAGTTTTCAGACAATGCCGGCGCGGTCCGTTGCAGGCCGTGCAGGCATGGCCGGCAGAGCGCCGGCGCGCGCTGCCATGCATCCCCCTCTGTATTTCATGTTGCGATGCAAAACGGATAAGCCTTTACAAAATCCGGCATTGGTCTAGAGTGCAATCTCAAATGGTAACGCTATCTTTGTCGTGGAACTCGCAGCCTGCATCACTGCGGCGGATGTCGACGATAGAAATGTTAGCGCTAACTTTTGAGGTAGGACCAGACAACACTATAAAAACCATGACAAAGCGGAGACAGCATGACCACGATTACCCATAACACCATCTTGCGCGTGGCCGTTGCCAGCGCTTGCAGCTGGATTGCCCTGGCGCACGCGCAAGCCCAGGTGCACCAGACCACCGTGCCTGACGGGCCAGCGCCCGCACCGGTGTCGGCGCCTGGGACGGCGCCCGAAGCGACTGCTGCAACGGCGCCCGAAGCGGCTCCTGCAGCAGCTCCTGAAACGGCTGCGCAGTTGCCCAAAGAAAATGTCGTCACCGTGTCGGGCTCGCGCATTGCCGCGCGCGGCTTCACGCAGCCTACGCCCACCACGTCGCTGGGCGCCGACGACCTGGCCAAGACCGCCAAACCGAACCTGTTCAACGCCATTGCAGAACTGCCAGCGCTGCAGGGCAGCACCGGGCGCACCACCAGCACCAACAGCACCAGCAGCGGCGTCCAGGGCTTGAGCTCGCTAAGCCTGCGCGGCCTGGGCCCGATCCGCACGTTGACCCTGCTCGACGGCCAGCGCGTGGTGGGCGCCAACGTCACCGGCGTGACGGACGTGAGCCAGTTCCCGCAACTGTTGATCAAGCGGGTGGACGTGGTGACGGGCGGGGCGTCGGCCTCGTACGGTTCGGACGCCATCGGCGGCGTGGTCAACTTCATCACCGACAAGCATTTCGAAGGATTCAAGGCCAACCTCGAAGGCGGCATGACCAGGTACCACGATGACAAGAACGGCTCGCTGCAGGCGGCGTGGGGCAAGGCCTTCATGGACAACCGCCTGCACGTGACGGCCAGCGCGGAATATGGCCGCGAGAAGGGCATCGAATCGCCCGGCTTCGGCGAAGTGGGGCCGAACGGCCGCAGCTGGTACAAGAACCCGGCGTTCCAGATCCGTCCGCTATCGCAGACCAACGACGGCAAGCCGCAGTACACGGCCATCGAGCATGCCCAGCAATACCAGTTTGCCAAGTATGGCCTGATCACCAACGGCCCGTTGCAGGGGACGGCGTTCGGTCCCAACGGCCAGCCTTACCAGTTCAATTACGGCTCCAACGGCGTGCCCACGGGGACCGGCGCGGTCACCAACTGCATCAACCCGTTTTGCGTGGGCGGCGACTTGAGCGGCAGCGTGGGCGCCGGCACCAACCTGGCCATGGACCTGACGCGCCAGGTGGGGTATACCCGTATCGGCTTCGACATCAGTCCCGACCACGAAATCTATATCACTGCCAATTACGGCAAGGTGAAATCGGCATTCTCGCCCAATCCCGGCGCGGCCAAGAACGCCAACCTGACCATCCAGTGCGGCAACCCGTACCTGCCGGCGTCGATTGCGGCCGCGTGCGCCGCCAACAACATCACCAGCTTCCAGTACGGCACGGCCAACGCGGTGTTCCCAGAAAATATCAACGTTCACCCCACGCGCGAAATGAAACGCGTGGTCGTGGGCGGCAACGGCAAGTTTCAACTGGCCGGCAAGGAATGGTCGTACGACGCGTATGCCGAGCACGGCGTCAACCGCACCGACATCATCGTCCACGACATGACGCTCAACGCGCGCTACACGGCCGCCATCGACGCCGTGCGGGCGCCGGACGGCAGCATCGTGTGCCGCAATGCCGTGGCGGTCGCTGCCGGCTGCCGGCCATTCAACATCATCGGCGACGTGGCCGTGGACCAGGCGGCGTGGAAATACATCGCGCCCGACAACGGCCCGCAGCAGCACACGCGCCAGACCCAGGACGTGGCCAGTTTCAACTTCAACGGCGAAGCGTTCGCCTCGTGGGCCGGCCCGATCGCGGTGGCCACGGGCGCCGAGTACCGGCGCGAGCATTACACCGTCAGCGGCGACCCGTACGGCAACGGCGTGTTTGCCGACAGTCCCAACACCGCCGAGTATCCGGCCGACCCGCTGCTCAATGCCACGGTGGGCAATAACTGGTACGCCGGTAATTTCCACAACGCCCAGGGCACGTACAACGTCAAGGAAGCGTACGTGGAACTGAACGTGCCGGTGCTCAAGTCCAGCACCTGGGGCGAGGCCAACCTGAACCTGGCCGACCGGCACACCAAGTACAGCACGTCCGGCCACGTGGAAAGCTGGAAGCTGGGCGCCAACTGGAAGACGGGCCTCGACGGCTGGCGCTTGCGCGCCGTGACCTCGAAAGACGTGCGCGCGCCCAACCTGAGCGAGCTGTATGCGGCGCAGGTGGTGGTCAACAACGTGGTGCAGTACCAGGGCAACACGGTGGCAATCCAGCAGCGCAGCGTGGGCAATACGCGCCTGCGACCTGAGATCGCGCGCAATACGACCGCCGGGATCGTGCTGTCGCAGCCGTCGTGGGCGCCGGGCCTGTCGGCATCGATCGATTACTTCGACATCAAGGTTGACGGCGTGATTTCGGCGCTGACGGCGCAGCAGGAAGTGGACTTGTGCGTGGCCGGCAACCAGGAAATCTGCGGCGCCATGTCGCTGACCAGCCCGGTCGCCACCAACAACTACGTGACGGTGCAGGCGTTCAACCTCGCTTCGCTGCGCAGCAAGGGCTATGACGTGGAGGGCTCGTACCGGATGAATCTGAAGGATTGGGGACTGCCGGGGCGGCTGACGCTGCGCGCGCTGGTCACCCGCAACATCAGCTTCCTCACCGATCCCGGCGTGGTGGGCACGATCCCGTCGGAAGGCGCGGGCAACAACATCGGCACCACGCCCAAGTGGAAAGGCCTGGCGTCGCAGTCGTGGGATACCGACCGCTACAGCCTGACGCTGTCGCAGCGCTGGATCAGCAAGGGCGTGTACAGCAACGAATACATCGAGTGCCAGACCGACTGCCCGACGTCTACGCTGATTCACCCGACCATCTACGACAACAAGATGAAGGGCGCGTTTTACGTGGACCTGGGCGGCAGCTACAAGTTCAGCGACAAGGTGACGGGTTTCTTCAAGATCGACAATATCGGCGACGTGGACCCGGCGCCGGCGCCGCAGGCAAATTTAAGCTTCGGCATCAATCCCGCCCTGTATGACGTGCTGGGGCGGGTGTACCGCGCGGGGGTGCGGTATAACTTTTAAAGGCAGGGGAGTTAAGCGCAATCGCGCTGGCGCAAGACTCAGTGGGCAAGCTTGAGCACGAGGGCGGCAATCAACGCCATTTGTAGCACGCCCACTGAGACGACCCAGCGGATCAGTTCACCCTTGACCTCGGCTGCGGTCTTGTCGATTTTTGCGTTGAGCGTTTCCAGTGACGCGCCGATTTTTGCATGGAGGGCGGCGATCGACGTGTCGATGTTCAGGTTTACGCTCTCCAGCGATGCGTTGATGGGATGTAGCTCTTGCGCCACGTCCTGCTTGCTCGCGTAACGATCGGCAACGGCGCAATGCTCGGCACTGATGACCTCGGCCAATACGGCAGCCTGGGTCCTGGCCTGGTCGTTGGTGAAGCCGGCGCCTTCCAGGCGTTCCATGATTTTCACGGTATCGAAGGGTACGGATGTCTGTGACCTCCAGGCAGCAGTGCGCTATCACCGCCTGATCATACCATCCGCCTGCCGTGAAGGCGCTACATTGCCAGGCGGCGGCGCACCTCGGCGATATTGCGTCCCACTTCGCGCACCACCTGGATCAGCTTTGATGGCGGCACGCGAAACTCCTGCGCCCAGTAAGCCACCGCGGGCGCCAGGTTCGGGTTGATGTACGCCTGGTGGCGGAAGTCTCCGGTATCGATAGGGTGTTGCGTGTTCATGATGTCATTCCAATAATTCTGGGGAAATCATGTTCGCACTATATTCGCACCGGGACCGTGCTTTGCCGCACATACCAGCGCGCCGCATCGCGCAGCGCGGCCCGCTTACATTGCCAGGCGTTTGCGCACCTCGTAGAGGTTGCGGCCCACTTCGCGCACTACCTCGATCAGCTTGGCTGGCGGGATGTGAAACTCGTGCGCCCAGTAGCTCACTTCCTGCGAGCGGTTGGGATTGATCGAGCCCTGGTGGGCGAACGATACCGAATTGTCATTTGGATAGGTTTGCATGATCTGTCAACTCCAGGCTGCTAAAGGGTGTACGGCAAGTGCACCGCACGGCGCCTTAACGGCTTAAGCGCGCGTTTGGTTGACGTGAGGCAAAAAAAACGGGCAGTGGGCGGCGTGCGCGGCATTGCGCATCACGCTGCGACGACGCATGAATGCACGGCCTGCGTTGCCCAGCACACAGTCTGCCTACGTAGAACCCCTATACTGGCGCTGTGCTTTCACGCTGTCGCCCCAGTCGAGGCGGCTCCTTCCGCAGCGGTTCTCCGGAGCGTAGTAGGATTGGTCTTACACTATGTTATGTTCCTAACCTACATTAGGCGTGTAGGTGGTCCTATAAGGTAGCGAACATAGCAGGGATATAGTGTTGTTCATCAAGTCGTGATCCACGACAGCAGACAACAACACGAAAGAGGCCCGCCATGTTCCAAGCTACTCAAACTTCCGTCACCACCAAAGGCAACGTAGGTCGCATGATCTCGGCGGACGCTTCTCCCACCGTCAGCCTGACCGGCGCCCAACAAAACGAACTGCTGCGCGCGCTGTCCCGCGAAGAGCTGGTGTCGATGTTCGAACATCTGGAGCTGGTGCCGCTCGAAGCCGGCAAGCACCTGTTCGACATCGGCGACAAGATGGAATACGCCTTCTTCCCGACCAACGCCATCATCTCGCTCCAGTATGTGACCGAGGACGGCGGCGCCACCGAGATCGCCGTGGTCGGCCGCGAAGGCGTGGTGGGGGTGTCGATGTACGAAACCGAACGCGCCAACTGCTCCGCTGTCGTGCAAACCGCAGGTTACGGCTACCGCGTGCGCGCTGCCGTGCTGCGCAACGCATTCTTTAGCGGCGGCGCCCTGGCGCAGCAACTGATGCGCCACACCAGCGCCCTGTTCGCCCAACTGGCGCAAACCGTGGCCGGCGCCCGTCACGGCAGCATCGAACAGCGCCTGTGCCGCTGGCTGCTCGAACGCCTGGACCGCTCGCTGTCGAACGAACTGAAAGTAACCCAGGAAATGATCGCCAACATGCTGGGCGTGCGCCGCGAAAGCATCACCTGCTCGGCCGGCAAGCTGCAGGAAGAGGGCCTGATCGTGTACCGTCGCGGTACCGTTACCGTGATCGACCGCGCCGGCATGGAACGCCGCGCCGGTGGCTGCTACACCCCGGCATAATCATCGCATCAATGTAAATACCGCGGCGCCTGCTGGAGTTGATCCAGCTTGCGCTGCACCAGCCTGTACCACGCGTTGGCCCAACGCGTTGCCCGCATCGATTCGTCCACCGTGGCAGCGACCATTGCGCGCTGCACGGCCATCATCTGCCGATGCAATGCATACGCGGCGGGATGTGGTTTCTTGGCGATGTTGGTCTGTGTGTTCATGAGTTCATTCTGCGCTTCCCTTTCCCTGCCTGCTGTACGCTGCCTCACCTAATCCGCCAGGCGAAAAACGAATAACGATTCGTGGTTATATTCGTTTTCCAAATTCCCATCGTTCCGTATACTGTCCACTACAATCATCTTCGGGGACATGCATGGGCAGGAATCGTTGGGCTGCGTTGGCCGTCACAAGCGCCATTACGGCGTCGGCAGGGGCGCAAGTGGTGCGGGAGTCGGACCAGATCGAACGCGTGGAGGTCACCGCCACCCGCGCGGCCGACGCGGTCGACGTGCAAAAGGTGCCGGCATCGATCACGGTGCTCAAACCGGACAGCCTGACCCGCTACGGCCAGGGCAATCTGACCGATATTGCCAACCTGGTGCCGGCCATGTCGATCCAGGAGCAGGGCGCGGGCGTGAACAACATCACCATGCGCGGTCTGATCGTGCGCGGCATC
Source organism: Duganella sp. (assembly GCA_040508835.1). Lineage (GTDB taxonomy): Bacteria > Pseudomonadota > Gammaproteobacteria > Burkholderiales > Burkholderiaceae_D > Rugamonas. The sequence continues at coordinate 6,351 of JBEVMD010000038.1, forward strand.
GTTCCCTCCGAGGTACAGGATTCGTCGCTGGTCGCCGTGTACATCGACGACATGCCCGTCACCCTCAAGTCCTCGAATCCCGACCTCAAGGTGCTGGACCTCGAGCGCATCGAAGTGCTGCAGGGGCCGCAGGGCACCCTGTTCGGCGCGGGCGCGATGGCCGGCGCGGTGCGCCAGATCACGCAAAAGCCCGATCTGACCGATTTGTTCGGGTCGGCCGAAGCGGTGGTATCCGATACGTCCAAATTCGGCGGCACCAACCGCAACCTGCGCGGCATGGTCAACCTGCCGCTCAAGCAGGACGTGGCGGCGCTGCGCCTGACTGCCTACACCGGCCACGACTCCGGCTACATCCGCAACGTGGTCACGGGCGGCACCACCAACGACGCATCGACCAACCAGGGTCGCGCCGCGCTGCGCGTGCAACCGTCGCGCAACCTGGTGGTGGACGCCAGCGTCACCGCATCCAACATCAAGGGCGGCATCAACGACGCCTATGCAGGTCTGGCGCCGTACACCACGTTTGCGCTGGTGCCGCAGGCCAGCACCGACAGCCTGCAGTTGTACAACGTGGGCGTCAACTACGATGCGGACGGCGCGCAGTTCGTCTCGTCCACCTCGTACCTGCACCGCGACACGCGCTACGCCACGTCCGCCCAGTACCCGGCCACCGCGTTCATATTCTCCGGCCAGGCGCCGCTGATGCAGGCCACGTACCAGATCGGCAACGCGGTGGAGGATTTTGCGCAGGAGTTCCGCATCAACTCCAAGGGGGAGGGCCCGTTCAGGTGGACGGCCGGCGCGTTCTTCGAGCGCGGAACGCGCAACACGCTGCAGGACGAACCGACGGTGGGCTTCGATGCCCGCTACGCTGCCACGCGCAACTTCCCCGGCTACGACTCGCAGATCAACGAACTGGCTTTTACGCCCGATAACTTCTTCTCCGGCTACCAGAACGTCAGGTCGCGCCAGACCGCGCTGTTTGCCGAGGGGACGTACACGGTGTGGGACAAGCTCGATCTGACGGCGGGCCTGCGCCTGTTCCGCGGCACCCAGGATTTCGACCTGCGCTTCTCTGGCCTGTTCGGCAACCTGGTCAACGCCACGCCGGCGTCGCCGGTGGGCACGCCCACCGTGAGCGCGAGCAGCGCCACGTCGCGCGGGGGCAATCCGCGCTTCGCGGCCGCCTGGCGTTTCGACGACAACCACACGGTGTATGCGTCAGCGGGCAAGGGCTTCCGGTACGGCGGCAATAACCAGCCGGTGCCCTTCAATTTCTGCGGCATCGAGGCGCCCACCACGTTCGCGCCCGACAGCCTGTGGAATTACGAGGTAGGCTCGAAAAACACCTTGCTGGGCCGCCGCCTCGTGCTCAACGCCAGCGCATACCTGATCGACTGGAAGGACGTGCAGGTCTTCAATCGCCTGCCGTGCACCTATTACTTTACGCAGAACGCCGGCAAGATCCGCAGCGAAGGCGTGGAGCTGGAAGCGGCGTTCAAGTTCACGCGGCGCGCCGCCTTGGGCCTCAACGCCGCGTACAACCACGCGGTGGCCACGCAAACGGTCGTCACCGGCATCGCCGCGCAGAACATCCCCGAGGGCAGCCGCGTGCCGTACGCGCCGCGCGTTTCGGCCACGGCCACCGCCAGCTACATCATCCCGGCCGGCGGCGCCGACGAAGTCGGACTGTTTGCCAGCTATGCGTATCGCGGCCACGCCTACACCAACTTCGACCAGGCGCAGGGCAGTTATGCGGAAATTCCGTCGTCGAACACGGTGAACGCCACCGTCACGTACAAAACCGGTCCGTATGAATTCGGCCTGTTCGGCACCAATCTCACCAACGGCGCCAAGGTGAGCGACGTCACGCCCAACACCATCGCCATCCAGCCCGGCGACATCCAGTACATGGTGCGGCCACGCACGGTGGGCTTGCGCGTCAAGGCGCGCTTCTGACCGGGGCCGCGATGAAACCTCCGGACCTGGCGCGCCAGCGCTCGGAATACATCGACGCCGGCCAGCGCGTGGAAGTGGCCGCCGAACGCGCCCGCGCGCTGTGGCGCGCCGAGTGGCCCACGTGGCTGCTGATCGCCGTCATCCACGCGGGCTGGCTGCTCACGCTGGCCAACTGGCGGCTGCTCGGCGACGGCCTGGCCACGGTGCTGATGGTCTGGTGGTGCGCCTGGTACCTGTCGCTCCAGCATGAGCTGATACACGGCCATCCCACGCCGTGGCCGTGGTTGAACCGCCTGTTCGGCTACGCGCCGCTGGCGGTCTGGTATCCGTACCGGCTGTACCGGGACAGCCATCTGAGCCACCATATCGATTTTCACCTGACCATGCCGGCGCTCGATACCGAGAGCCAGTACGTGTCGCCGGCCGAATGGGCGGGCATGTGCGCGCCGGTGCGGTGGGTCTACTGGTTCAACAAGACGTTCTGGGGCCGGTTGCTGGTGGGGCCCGCGCTGGCCATCGGCGGCACGCTGGTCGAAGCCGTGCGCCAGCCCCTGCGCGGGGACTGGCGCTATGTGCCGATGTGGGTGGGCCACTGCGCCATGGTGGCGGCCATGCTGTGGTGGATCGCCACCAGCTTTGGCGTGGCGCCGGCCTGGTACCTGCTGGCGATCTCGTATCCGGCGCAATCGCTGGCCATGATCCGCTCGTACCACGAACACCGGCCCGCCGAGGATCACAAGCAGCGCATCGTGCTCAACGAGGCCGGATGGTTTTTCCGCGTGCTGTTTTTGAATAATAATCTGCACCTGGTGCACCACGACTTGCCGTCGCTGCCGTGGTACCTATTGCCGCGCATCTACCGCGCGCGGCGAGCCACCTATAACGCGCGCAGCGGCGGCTTTCACGTGGACGGCTACGGCGAATTGATGCGCCGTTACGGCTTCCGTCCCATCGACGCGCCGGTGCACCCGCATATGCCGGCACCACCATGACCTGGCACGCCGCGCTGCCCATGTATAACGTCTCGCCCCGCCTGCAGCAGGGGTACGAGACGCTGCTGTCCGCACTGCTCGGCGCCGCGGGCGTGCGGGCGGCGCTGGCCCATCCCGACAGCCTGCTCGATTTCTGGCGCCGGCCCGACATGCTGGTGAGCCAGACCTGCGGCTATCCGTACGTGACGCAGCTGCGCGGCCAGGTGCAGTTGATCGCCACGCCGGCCTACGACTTTGCCGGCTGCGAGGGCAGCGATTACTCCAGCGTGCTGGTCGCGCGGGCAGACAGCGGCGTCGCCTGCCTGGCGGACGCGCGCGGGAAGGTGGCTGCCGTCAACGACCGCCACTCCAACAGCGGCATGCATGCGCTGCGGCGCGCGGTGGCGCCGCTGGCCGGGGGCGAGCGGTTCTTTGCCGGCGTCGCGTGGTCCGGCAGCCATGCCGCCAGCGTGGCAATGGTGCGCGAGGGAGGCGCCGATATCGCGGCCATCGACTGCGTCACATACGGCTACCTCGCCAGCGAATACCCCGCGCGGCTGGACGGACTCGTGGCGATCGGCTATTCCGCCCGCGCTCCCGGCCTGCCGTTCGTGGCCGGACGCCTGGCGCCTCCCGAACTGGTGGCGCGCCTGCGCGATGCGCTGCTGGCGCCCGGCGCCCGCTTGCGACAAGCGATGCAAGCGCTGCGCATCGCGTCGTTCGAGCACCTCGACGATGCGGCGTACGACCGTATCGATGCCCAACCCCACGCCCATGGCTGGGTGCCGGAACTGGCGTGACGGCCATCGCGCCGAAGTTGCGGGTCTCGAACCGCCTGCAGCGCCACTTCCACGCTCCGACCCGCCTGCCGCCTGGCTCGCGCGGCGTTTCCCGTGCGCGGCGCCCGCATCGCGCGGAGGCGATGCAGCCGTACCTGGATTGGGAGTTCGGACTGGTCGCGCAACTGGGGCGCGATGGGACGCATGGGTTCC
>JBEVMD010000111.1:0-7583 GCA_040508835.1 Duganella sp.
CGCTGGCAAAGTCGATGTAAAGTGATGGGACCTGGCGCAGCTTTTCGGTGGAGGTATACATCATGGCCCGGCATCATGCAGGCGTGGACGCCTGGCTCGAGCAGCTCGTTCAATGGCGTGCCGAAATGGCGGCGTTGCGCGAGGTGTGTCTCGCCGGCGGACTGGTGGAAACGCTGAAGTGGGGCGTGCCGTGCTATACGCACGACGGCGCCAACGTGGTGCTGATCCACGGCTTCAAGGGCTATTGCGCGCTGGCGTTTTTCAAGGGCGTGCTGATGCGCGATCCGCAGCATTTGCTGATTCGGCAAACGGCCAATGTGCAGGAAACCCGGCAGATCCGTTTTACGGGGCTCGCACAAATCGAGACGCAGCGCGCCACGCTCGACGCCTACGTGGCGGAAGCCATCCGGGTGGCCCGATCGGGCGCCCGTGTGGCGCTCAAGACGACGGCGCAATTCGACGTGCCCGAAGAATTCCAGCGCCGGCTCGACGATACGCCCGCCCTCAAGGCCGCGTTCGACGCGCTCACGCCCGGCCGCCAGCGCGCCTGGCTGCTGCACTTTGCGGGTGCAAAACAATCATCCACGCGCGCGGCGCGGGTGGATCAGGCCAGCGCCGCGATTATGGCCGGCAAGGGACCGCGCGATCGGTAGGCGCGCATCGCAGCCGTCAGCACCTGCCCGCCAACCGCCAGGTGACCAAGCGGCAAAAGCCAGGCAATCACTGGGCAGCCTGCGCATGTAGGCAGGCCATTCGACTGGCCAATAACTAGACCACTAAGTTAGTCAATCAGTTAGCCAATAAGTTGGTCAATCAGTTAGCCAATAAGTTAGTCGATCAGTTGGCCAATGAGTTGGCCACTGAGTTGGCTAATGAGTTGGCGTTACGTCACCACGTTGCGCGGCGCGCCTGCCGCCCAGGCTTCCACGTTGTCGATCAGCTGGTCGGCCAGCACCTGCATGGCCTGCGTGCTGGCCCAGGCCGAATGGGGCGTGAGAATAAAATTGGGCAGGCGCAGCTTGACCAGCGGGTGGTCGGCCGGTGGCGGCTCCTGCGTCAACACGTCGAAGCCCGCGCCGGCGATCACGCCGCCGCGCAGAGCATCGGCCAGCGCCAGTTCGTCGACCAGGCCGCCGCGCGCCGTGTTGATCAAGATGGCCGAGCGCTTCATGCGTACCAGCTCGGACGCGCCGATCATGTTGCGCGTGCTGTCGTTCAACGGCAGGTGCAGACTGAGCACGTCCGACGTTGCCAGCAGTTCGTCCCACGCCACCTGTTTTACGCCGTCGTCCGCCACCGGCGAGCGGTTGAAGACCGCCACTTCCATGCCGAACGCACGCGCAATCGTCGCCACCGATTTGCCCAGCGCGCCGTAGCCGGCCAGTCCCAGGCGGCTGCCGGCCAGGTCGAGGATAGGATGGCCGAACAGGCAGAATTGTTCGGCCTTCTGCCACAGGCCCGCTTCGATGTCGGCGCGGTAGGCGATCAGTTGCCGGCGCAGCGCCAGGATCAGGGCGAACGTATGTTCGGGCAGCGTGTGCACCGCGTAATTGCGGATATTGGACACCACGATGCCGCGTTCGCGGAACGCGGCGAGGTCGACGATGTCGGTGCCGGTGGCCGACACGGCGATCATTTTCAGGTCGGGCAGCTGGTCCAGCGCGTCCGCGCGCAGCGGCACCTTGTTGGTGATGGCAATGGTGGCGCGCGCGTCGCGCAGGCGGGCGATCGCGTCCGCGCCCGTGGTGGCCGCGTACTCGGTCCACGCGTGCGCAAACGACGGCCGCCGTACGTTGGCGATCACGCTGTCGCGGTCGAGGAAAACGATGCGGTGCATTTCGGTGTTGGCTAGCTTCATACGGCAACCTCAAAAGATGCGGCGCGCGCCGCCGGCGGCGGGGCTTTCGGCAAGCGCATGCCTGGGTGATTGGAAAACAGCTCGGCCACCCACTCCACGAACACGCGCACCTTGGCCGACAGGTGGCGGTTCTGCGGGTAGACCACGTGCACGGGCAGGGGATCGGTGATCCAGTCGTCGAGGATCGTCGTGAAGCGGCCGTCGGCCACCAGCGGCTCGAGCATAAAGTTCGGCATCTGCAATATCCCCAGTCCCGCCAGGCCGGCTGCAATATAGGCGTTGGTGTCGTTGACGGCAATCAGGCCGGGCAGGGCCACCTGTATCCGTTCGCTGTCGCGGGTAAAATCCCAGTCCATGATTTTACCGGTCTTCGATGAAAAATAATTCACGCAGCGGTGCTGCAGCAAGTCGTTCGGATGGGCGGGCACGCCGTGGCGTTCCAGGTAGCCGGGCGTGGCGCAGGTGATAAAGTTGAGCAGCCCCACGCGCCGCGCGATCAGGTTCGAGTCCACCAGCTGGCCGCCGCGCACCGCGCAGTCGACGCCTTCCTCCACCAGGTCCACCGAACGGTCGCTGCAGCCCATTTCCATCTGGATGTCCGGGTAGCGCGCAAAAAAATCGGGCAGGGCCGGCAGCAGCACGTCGGCCGCCAGACCGGTGGGGACATCCACCCGCAGCCGGCCGCTGGGACTCAAACGGGTGCGCGACAGCGACTCCTCGGCGTCGCGCACGTCGGACAGGATGCGCAGGCAGCGCTCATAATAGGCGGCGCCGTCGGCGGTCACGCTCACGTGGCGCGTGGTCCGGTGCAGCAGCTTGACCGACAGCGTGGCCTCGAGCGACTGGATCAGGGTCGAGACCGTCGCCTTGGGCAGTTGCAGGTTTTCGGCCGCGCGCGTAAAGCCGCCCGTGTCGACGACTTCAACAAATACTTCCATCGCTTGCAGTTTATTCATGTGTTCGCCTCATTGTTCAGGATTTTGAACAATCAATTCAGTTTTGCCGTCTTTATCGGATTGTAGAACAAGTTTAAGATTGCTGTGCTGCACAAAGAAAAGTAAATCTTGTTAGAGGGCAGCAGCAAGTTGATGGACCGCAGCACCAGCGGCAGGAACGGGGAAAAATCATGGAAAATCGGGATGGATTATTTGCAACGCTCGCAGTCGCGCTGACCACGGTCGCGCTGGCGGGCGTCGTCACTACCGATGCCTACCTGCAAACGGCCAAGGCCGAAGTGCAAGGCGTGCGTGCCCTGACCGAAGTCGCCAGCGGTAACGTCCTGGCATGCGCCGACACCGCGCTGATTGCCGGCGACCGGCGCACGGTGACGCGATGAGCGCCCACGTGGATACCAGCGACATCGTTGCCGGCCAGCCGTTGCCGCAACTGTCGGACCGCATCAAGGTGCGCACGCTGGAAGTGGGCGGCGCCGAAGGTCCGCTGGCCGCGCGCCTGTACACCAGTGGCGATGCGGTGAAGGATGAATCCGGCAAACGCGATGCCGGCAAGCGCGACACGCTGCTGGTGTTTTTCCACGCGGGCGGTTTCGTGGGCGGCGACCTCGATGGCGCCGACATCTTCCTGCGCCACATGGCCGACGACAATCCGCACATTGCCGTACTCTCGTCGAGCTACACGCTGGCCACCGAGCGCTCGTTCCCGGCCGCCGTGGAAGACGCCCACGCGGTGCTCAACTGGGCCAGGAAGAACAAGGCCAAGGCCGCGTGGAACGGCAAGCGCCTGCTGGTGGCCGGCATCGAAGCGGGCGCCAACCTGGCAGCCGTCTGCGCGCTGATGTCGCGCGACCGCGGCGGCCCCGCGCTGGCGGGCCAGATCCTGGTGATGCCGATGCTCGACCCGGGCTTGACCACCTGTTCGATGCGCGAAATGCAGCAGGCGCCCGAGCTGCTGGAAGTGGCCGACGCCTGCGCCGCAGCCTATGCGGGCTACCTGCCCAACTGCGCCGACCGCGTGCACCCGTATGCCTCGCCGCTGCAATCGAGCCGCCTGAAAAACCTCGCCCCCGCGCTGATCCTGTCTTCCGAAGACGATCCCTTGCGCGACGAGGCGGAACAGTACGGCGCCAAGCTGATTGCCAACGGCGTCAAAACCTCCGTGATCCGCATGCCGCCGACGCTGCGCTCGGAAGCGGGGGAACGTAACGAATGCGCGTGCAAATGCATTGCGCTGGGAGAAATCGCCAGTTTCATCGCTGGCCTGGACCGGTTAGAGACCCCGCCAGCCGCACAGGATAATCCTTCTTAGCAGTTCACCTTAATAAGTACCGGATACGCAGCACCCATCACGTCCCCACTGGCTTGCCGGCGGGGCGCCAGTATCGTGTTTTCTCGATTTTTGCGCATAGTCGCGCCGTTTCCCGGCGCCGCCTTTTCTATTAATTATTTTCATTCAAAAAGGATAAAAAATGAAAACCATTAAACAAATGACCGCTTTGGCCGGGCCGCTGGCCGCTGCCATGGCGCTGGCGGGCCTGGCCACGATCGGCCTCACCGGTTGCGACGAAGCCACCGGCAAGACCGCCGAAGCACCGCCAACCCAGGCGGGGCCACCGATTTCGGCCGCTGCCGTGGTCGAGAAAACACTGACCGAAACCCAGGAGTTCTCGGGCCGCCTGGAAGCGATCGAGCAGGTGCAGATCCGTCCGCGCGTGAGCGGTTTTATTACGGCCATCAACTTCAAGCCGGGCAGCCAGGTCAAGAAGGGCGACGTGCTGTTCGTGATCGATCCGCGTCCATACCAGGCTGAAGCCAACCGCGCGGAAGCGGCCGCCGGTTCGGCGCGCGCCAAGGCCGAACTGGCCAAACTGGAAATGACCCGCGCCGAAAAACTGCTGGCCGATAAAGCCATCGCCCAGCGCGAATTCGACGAACGCTCGTCCAACTTCAAGCAGCTCGACGCCGACGCCCGCGCCGCCCAGGCCCAGTACGAAGCGGCCAAGCTCAGCCTGAGCTACACGCAAGTGACGTCGCCGATTAACGGCCGCGTATCGAAAGCGGAAATCACGCTGGGCAACCTGGTCGATGCATCGGCGATGCTGACGTCGGTCGTTTCGCTGGAAAACATCTACGCGTCGTTCGACGGCGACGAAGACACGTACCTGCGCGTGGGCGCCGCCGCGCACAAGGGCCAGCCGGCCACGGTGCGCATCGGCCTGGCCAACGAACAGGGCTTCCCGCACGAAGGCAAGCTGGAATTCGTGGACAACCAGCTCGATCCGCGCAGCGGTTCCGTGCGCATGCGCGCCCGCCTGGCCAACGACGACGGCGCCCTGGTGCCCGGCCTGTTCGCCAGGGTGCAGCTGGCCGGTTCCACCGGCGCCCAGCCGGTCCTGTTGATCAACGACCGCGCCGTGAGCACCGACCAGAGTCGCAAGTTCGTGTTCGTGGTTGGCGCCGGCAACAAGGCCGAATACCGCCCGGTCACGCTGGGACCGCAGGTCGACGGCCTGCGCGTGGTGCGCACCGGCCTGAAGGCTGGCGAGAAGATCGTCGTCAACGGCCTGCAGCGCGTGCGCCCCGGCGCGCCGATCACGCCAACCATCGTGGCGATGGATGCCGATCCGCTGGCCGCCAATACAGCCAAACCTGAAGTCAAAAAAGATGAAAAAGTCGCCGTCGCCGCAGCAGACACCGCGGGCAAGGCCGGCGCTACCAAGGAATAACAAAAAATGAACATCTCACGATTTTTTGTCGACAAGCCGATTTTCTCGGCCGTCCTGTCGATCATTATTTTCGTCGCCGGCCTGATCTCGATCTTCAAGCTGCCGATTTCCGAGTACCCGGACGTGGTGCCGCCGTCGGTGGTGGTGCGTGCGCAGTATCCGGGCGCCAACCCGAAGATCATCGCCGAAACCGTGGCCGCGCCGCTGGAAGAGCAGATCAACGGCGTCGAGAACATGCTGTACATGTCCTCGCAAAACACGTCCGACGGCGCGCTGGCGCTGACCGTCACCTTCAAGATCGGCACCAACGTCGAGCAGGCCGAAACGCAGGTGCAGAACCGCGTGCAGCGCGCCTTGCCGCGCCTGCCGGAAGAAGTGCGCCAGATCGGCGTGACGACCGTCAAGTCGTCGCCCAATCTGACCATGGTGGTCCACCTGCTGTCGCCCAATGGCCGCTACGACGATCTGTACCTGCGTAACTACGCGGTGCTGAACGTCAAGGACCAACTGGCGCGCCGGCCCGGCATGGGCGAGGTGCAGCTGTTCGGTTCCGGCGACTATGCCATGCGCGTCTGGCTCGATCCGCAAAAAGTGGCGGCGCGCGGCATGACCGCCGGCGACATCGTCGATGCGATCCGCGAGCAGAACGTGCAGGTCGCCGCCGGCGTGATCGGCCAGGGCCCCAGCAAGGGCGCCGACTTCCAGCTGACCGTCAACACGCAGGGCCGCCTGCAAAGCGAAGAAGAATTCGGCAACATCATCGTCAAGACCAACGCCGACGGCGCCGTCACGCTGCTCAAAGACGTGGCGCGCCTGGAGATGGGCTCGAACTCGTACGCGCTGCGCTCGCTGCTGAACAACAAATCCGCCGCCGCGATTCCGATTTTCGAGGCGCCCAACGCCAATGCACTGCAACTGTCGTCCGACGTGCGCGCCACCATGGAACGCCTGTCGAAGGACTTCCCGGAAGGCGTCGCCTACGACATCGTGTACGACCCCACCCAGTTCGTGCGCGAGTCGATCAAGTCCGTGATCCACACGCTGATCGAAGCGATCGTGCTCGTCGCCCTGGTGGTGATCATCTTCCTGCAAACCTGGCGCGCATCGGTCATCCCGCTGCTGGCCGTGCCGGTCTCCGTTGTGGGTACGTTTGCCGTGATGCTCGCTTTCGGCTTCTCGATCAACACGCTGTCGCTGTTCGGCCTGGTGCTGGCCATCGGTATCGTGGTCGATGATGCGATCGTGGTGGTGGAAAACGTGGAACGTAACATCCACGAAGGCCTGTCGCCGCGCGACGCGACCATCCAGGCGATGAAAGAGGTCAGTGGCCCGATCATCGCGATTGCCCTGGTGCTGTGTGCCGTGTTCGTGCCGATTGCGTTTGTTTCCGGCCTGTCCGGCCAGTTCTACAAGCAGTTCGCGCTGACCATTGCGATTTCCACCGTGATTTCGGCATTCAGCTCGCTGACGCTGGCGCCGGCCCTGGCCGCAGCGCTGCTCAAACCGCACGATGCGCCGAAAGACATCGTCACCCGCGGCATGGATAAAGTGTTTGGCGGCTTCTTCGGCTGGTTCAACCGCTTCTTCAACCGTGCTTCGCACAGCTATGAAAAAGGCGTGACGGGCGTGCTGAAACGCAAGGGCGGCTCGCTCGTGGTGTACGCCGTGCTGGCCGTCGCTGCAGGCTTCATGTTCAAGGTCGTGCCGCCGGGCTTTGTGCCGGCGCAGGACAAGCAGTACCTGATCGGCTTTGCGCAGCTGCCCGACGCCGCGTCGCTCGACCGCACCGACGCCGTGATCCGCAAGATGTCGGACATCGCCAAGGACATCCCCGGCGTGGACAACTCGATCGCGTTCCCGGGCCTGTCGATCAACGGCTTTACCAATGCACCGAACGCCGGCATCGTGTTCGTCGGCCTGAAACCGTTCAGCGAACGGCGCAGCAAGGAAACCAGCGCCGACGGCATCGCCGCCGAAATCAACAAGCGCATGGGCTCCGTCGAAGACGCGTTCGTGATGGTGCTGTCGCCGCCACCGGTGAAT
>JBEVMD010000131.1:0-2569 GCA_040508835.1 Duganella sp.
GTTAATGGTACCCGTTTATTTGACTGGTGCCGGTGGTGCCGGTGGTGCTGGCGGTGCCGGCGGCGCTGGCGGGGCGGCGTGACCGGTCGGTGCTGGCGGCACTGGCGCCGGTGGTGCAACATCCTGATCGGCCTTGGCCGGTTTCACTTTTTTGGCGTGATCTTTCTTGGCCGCGTGCTTGGCTTCGTGCGGCGCGGCTGGTGGCGGCGGCACGGCGCCCGGTGCGGGGGCAGCGGCAGGCGCCGGTGCGCCCATCGGGGCTGGCGCTGGAGCGGGTGCTGGCGTCTGGGCAAAGGCCACGCCGGCAAACATGGTGGCGATCAGGGCGGCGGTGATTTTCTTCATGACGTGAAATCCTTTAAATGATTTAAATCGTTTATTTAGTTTTATGGTAACTGACCCTGCTTTTTTACATGCCCGCTGTTTATGTCGGTCATGAGCAAAAAACGCGGCATGGGGCGCCGCCGTTGACGCCCATTACACTCGCTTACGCACTCTTACACTTGCTTACAACCGGCGCCGAATTCAAGTAAGATGGTCCGCTTTCACGTCAGGAGTCACCATGCGCCTCACCATGTTCGCCCTCGCCGCCGCACTCGCCTTCCAGGCCCCCGCTTACGCCCAGGCCCAGGTCCCGCCCAAAGCCGGCCAACCGGTCGTCACCGAGGCGCCGCTGCGCGCCCACCTGTCCTTCCTGGCGGACGACCTGTTCGAAGGGCGCGGCACCGGCCAGCGCGGCGGCGTGCTTGCGGTGCGCTACCTGGAGACGCAGGCGGCCGTCATCGGCCTCAAGCCGCTGGCCGACGGCACCTACCGCCAGTCCGTCAACATCGAAGGCACCAGGCTGCAGGACGGCAGCGCCCTCAATTTCGACATCGCCGGCAAGACCGTCACGCCGAAGAACGGCACCGAGATCCTGTTTGCCACGTCGGGCGGCAAGGAAGATATCGCCATCGATGCGCCGCTGGTGTTCGTGGGCTACGGCGCCGACGCGCCCGAAGAAAAATGGGACGACTACAAGGGCGTGGACGTCAAGGGCAAGATCCTGGTCATGATGGTCAACGATCCGCAACCCACCGCCGACGAACCGAACCGCTTTGCCGGCAAGGCCTACACCTATTACGGCCGCTGGCTGTACAAGTTCGAGGAAGCGGTGCGCCGCGGCGCTGCCGGCGCCCTGCTGATCCACACCACGCCGTCCGCCTCTTACCCCTGGAGCGTGCCGGCCAACGGTTTCAGCCACGAGCGCTTCCACCTGAAGGGCAAGGGCAACCCGGTGGAAGGCTGGCTGCAGGAAGACACGGCGCGCGCGCTGTTTGCCGCTGCCGGCTTTAACCTGGACGATCTGCGCGCCAGCGCCGAGCGGCGCGACTTCAAGCCGGTGGACCTGAAAACCCGCGTGCACGGCCGCATCCGCAGCAAGATCCGCCAGATCGAGGAATTCAACGTGGCCGGCATCGTGCCCGGCACGGACGCCAGGCTCAAGGAGCAGGCGGTGATCTACTCGGCGCACTGGGACCACATGGGCATGGACGACGCCAGCGCCGGGGGGGCGGCCAACAGCGCCGACAACGGCCAGCACGACCATATCTACAACGGCGCCATCGACAATGCCTCGGGTTCCGCCGCCCTCCTGGTGATGGCGGCCGAAGCCGTCAAGCACCCGGCCAAGCGCACCCAGGTGTTCCTGTGGCCGGCCGCCGAGGAACAAGGCTTGCTGGGCGCCGCCGCCTACGTGCAGCATCCCGCCTGGCCGCTCGACCGGACCACGGCCGACCTGAACCTCGACAGCATGAACTTCGTGGGCAAGACCACCGACATCGGCGTGGCCGGCAGCGAACGCAGCAGCCTGTACGACGCCTCGGGCGTGGTGGCCAAACAGATGGGCCTGACCCTGGCGCCAGCCATTCCCGACCTGTCGGGCGCCTACTTCCGCGCCGACCATTTCGTGTTTGCCAAGGCCGGCATCCCGGCGTTCAACGTGGGCTCGGCCGTGTTTTCGGGCGACGGCCACTTCACCTTCGTCAAGGACCTGGACCAGTCGCGCGCCAAGCTGGTGGCCTTCAAAAACGATTACCACCAGGTGACCGACGAATACCGCGCCGCATGGGACTTGTCGGGCATGGTGCAGCAGGCGCAGTTCACGCTCAACCTCGGCTACTACGTGGCCAATGCGCCCGCCATGCAAACCTGGAAGGCGGGCGAAGCGTTCGGCAAGGTCAAACGCTAAACGCGGCGATTTGTCACCGATATGCCACACGGCAATATCTTGAGGGTAAAACGCCTATAATTCAGGCAGGCGTTTTACCTGAGAGAAATAATGTTCCGATTCCTGTGGCTGCTATCGATCACCGTATGGCTCGCTGGCGTGGCCAGCCTGGCGCAGGCGGCCATCGTCAATTTCAACGGCAACGGTAAAAATCCCGACAACTGCACCCGTACCGGCAGCACCTATACCTGCACGGCCGCGTTCATCGGCGCCAACGACACGGCGTCGATTTCCAGCGGCGTGACCGTGATTGTCGACGGCGCCATCCAGCTTGGTTACTTCCAGGGCATCAAGATGACC
>JBEVMD010000197.1:0-3064 GCA_040508835.1 Duganella sp.
CCGCCGGCACCGATGATAGCAACTTGCTAGTGTTGCGGAATTGAGAATATCAATATCTTACTGTTTACACGAATGTAACCCGGTGCGACAGTGACGGCTCGAAAAAGTCACCTTTTCGATATTGAATAATGCATACACACCGATCACGGAGTCGATATGTTCAACGAAAAAAAGCTATCCCACGCGGTACGCACGATCTGCGTGACCGGCCTGGCCCTTGCCCTGCCAACCGCTCATGCGCAAGAAGAAACGACCGGACCGATCCAAAAAGTTCAGATCACTGGCTCCCGGATTTCCAGCCCCGGCGCCGATTCTCCATCGCCCTTGCAAATCCTGTCATCGGCCGACATTGCCGCCTCCGGTGCCACCAACCTGCAGGAGCTGCTGCAAAAAAATCCCACCATGGGGACGCCAACGCTGAGCCGCACCAACTCCAACTTTTTAACGTCGGGCGGCGGCGTCACCACCGTCAACCTGCGTAACCTGGGCGACTCGCGCACGCTGGTGCTGGTCAACGGGCGACGCTTCGTGTCCGGCGTGCCCGGCGACACCGCCGTCGACCTCAACACCATCCCCACCGACTTCATCGAACGCGTCGAGCTGCTCACCGGGGGCGCCTCCGCCACCTACGGCTCGGACGCGGTGGCCGGCGTGGTCAACATCATCCTCAAGCGCAATTTCGAAGGCTTGACCATCGACGCCCAAGGCGGCCAGAGCAGCAAAAGCGACGACAGCAAGCGCAAGTTGTCGCTCACTTATGGCACCACCAGCGCCGATGGCGCCAGCAACCTCATGGGCCACTTCGGCTATTCCAAGCAGGGCGCCGTGTATTCGCGCGACCGTGCGTTTGCGGCAGTCGATCAGACTTCGTCGATTTCCAAAGGCCGTCCGGACCTGGCTTTCGTGCCGAACAAGCCGTTCTATTCCGGCTATGCACCGCAAGGCCATTTCTACGCCGATGAGGAAGATTTCACGTACGACGCCAACGGT
This sequence comes from Duganella sp., assembly GCA_040508835.1. Lineage (GTDB taxonomy): Bacteria > Pseudomonadota > Gammaproteobacteria > Burkholderiales > Burkholderiaceae_D > Rugamonas. The sequence continues at coordinate 991 of JBEVMD010000197.1, forward strand.
AATGTCATTGCCTGGAATGGTAATGGCACCAACGGCGCCGGCGCCACCGGCTACAACCGCTCGGCGCTGCGCACGATTGCCGTACCCACCGAGCGCTACCTGTTTGCCCTGAACGGTACCCGCGCGCTCAACGCCAACCACAGCGCCTTCTTCGAAGGCACGTATGCCGCCACCAAGACCAACACCAAGATCGAATCCTTCCCGCTCGGCTCGGACGATGTCTTCAAAGAAAGCGGCCAGGCGCCGGCCGGTGCGCTGGTCAATGGCACGCTGGTGAAAAATCCGCTGGTGCCGCAATACCTGTGGGACCGCATCAGCGATACCGATGGCGATGGCATTCCCGATTATTATTTCACCCGCCGCCTGTCCGAATTCGGTCCGCGCGCCGCCCAGGCCGACCGCGATACGTTCCGTCTGGCCACCGGCCTGAAAGGCGCTTTCGGCGACTGGAACTACGATGCCTTCGTCAGCTACGGCAAAACCAAGGAAGCCCAGAGCTCGACCGGCCAGGTCAATGTGCCCAATCTGCGTTACGCGCTGGACGCCATCCCCGGCGCCAACGGCGCCCCGGTGTGCCGGGACGTCAACGCCGTCGCCGAGGGCTGCGTACCGATCAATATTTTCGGCTTCGACACCGTCACCCCGGAAGCGCTCAAATACGTGACCGCACCGGGCTCCCTGCTGACCTCGGTCACGCAAAAACTGGCGGGCGTTTCGGTCAATGGCGAACTATGGCAGCTGCCAGCCGGAAAAATCGGCGTGGCTGCCGGTTTCGAATGGCGCAGTGAAGAGTCGTCGTCGATTCCCGACCCACTCACCCAGGCCGGTCTGAATGCCGGCAATGCGATACCGCCCACCTTTGGCAAGTACGACGTGCGCGAAGTGTTCGTGGAAACCCGCTTGCCGCTGCTTAAGGACCTGGCCTTTGCCAAGAACCTCGACCTGCTGGCCACGTTCCGCCACGGCGACTACTCCACCGTGGGCAGCACCAACAGCTGGAATGTCGGCGCGGAATGGGCGATCACGCCCGACCTCAAGCTTCGCGGCACGCGCGCGCAGTCCACCCGCGCGCCCAATATCAACGAACTTTACCAGGCGCCAACGCAAGACTTCCCAAGCGGCCTGGTCGATCCATGCGAAGGCATCACCCAGGCCATGACCACCCCCATCGCCACCAACTGCAAGGCGGCGCCGGGGGTGCTGGCCAATATGGCAGCCAACGGCGGCGTCTTCACCTTGGGCCAGGCCGACATCCAGGGCATCAGCGGCTACAACTCGGGCAATCCGAACCTGGCGGCGGAAAAAGGCCGCTCCACCACCATTGGTCTGGTCCTGACGCCGCGGTCGATCGCGGCGCTGAGCAAGTTTACCTTTACCGCCGACTACTTCAAGATCTCGATCTCGGACGCCATCGTCTCCACCGAGCGCCAGTATGCGATGGACCAGTGCTACAGCCAGGGCAACCAGGCGTTCTGCAGCTTTATCACGCGCCGCCCTGCACGCGTGGGCAACCTGTCGGCCGGTTCCATCGAGTACAGCGACACCGCTGTGACCAATAGCGGCGGCCTCGGTACCGAAGGCATCGACATGACCGTTTCGTGGGCGGACCGGGTCGGTCCCGGCCGCCTGAGCACGCAGCTGGCGTATACCCGCCTGCGCGAACTGTGGACCAAGGCCACGCCCGACTCCCCGCGTAACGACGATGTGGGCGAAGTGACCTCGTCCCAAATCAATGCGCCGCGTAACAAGGCCGTGCTGAACACGGCTTACAAATGGGGCAACTTCGGCGCGACCTGGACCGCAACCTATAACGGGCCGGTGGCGCTGGACGACCAGTTCCTGAAAAGCCTGGAAATCGCACCGGGCGCGGTCAAAGTCGGTTCGCGCACGTATAACGACTTCCAGTTCACCTACGACGTCAAAAAGTCGGTGCAACTGTATCTCGGCCTGAACAACGCGTTCGACGCCAAGGCGCCGCCGATCATCAGCGGCCTGCCCGGCAATTCGACAGGTACCGAGACCGACGCCTCGACTTACGATCCGATCGGCCGTCGCTACTACCTGGGCCTGCGCG
>JBEVMD010000152.1:0-17093 GCA_040508835.1 Duganella sp.
GAAGCAGCTGGCCGGCTGGATCGGGCTGGCCGGCCCCTACGATTTCCTGCCGGTGGAAAATGACACCGCCAGGCCCGTGTTTCACTTTCCCGACACGCCGCCCGCGTCGCAACCGATCCGGCACGTCACGGCACAGTCGCCGCCGGCCTTGCTGATCGCCGCGCGCAGCGACAAGCTGGTGGACCCGCAGCGCAACACGGGCCACCTGGCGCAGGCGCTGCGCGCGCAGCACGTGCCGGTCAAGGAAATCTATTACGACAAAGTGGGGCATGCGACGCTAATCGGCTCGGTTGCGGCGCCGCTGCGCTGGCTGGCGCCCACGCTCGATGACGTGGCTGATTTCATCCTGGCGGCGCCGGAAAAACCGCGTTAAATCAATTGCTTGCACGCACGGCGCACCAATACCGTGCAGCACGATTAATTATCCTTCATAAATGAATAATACATTGCTGTGCTAGTATCAACCCCGGATCGCGTCCTCGATCCACCGGCAGGCTGCCTCAGTCCTGAGCGCCTGTCCGTCGTTTTTCTTCGGCATTCCCCGGCATCCCCGCCACAAGTTCCTCTCAGGAACTGCCCCTGCGCGCGCCATGCGTGTTCCCTTCGCCCCCACTACGGGTCGCCCACTTTCGCGTTCTTGAACGCGACGTTTTTTGCAGGTATTAATTTGACTTCGATAAACACCAGCACGCCCCTGGCGTCACCACGTCCCCCTGTTTCCGCTCCGTCCATGCTCGACCGCCTGTCCGCCAGGCTCGGCATTCCACGTCCGTTGTTCTGGGGCTTTGTCGGCCTGCTGATCTTCATGATCGGCGATGGCGTGGAGCTTGGCTACCTGGCGCCGTATCTGGGCCAGAACCATGTGACCGACAACGATATTGCCGTGCTGTTCACGGTGTACGGCGTGACGGTGGCCATTGGTTCCTGGTGCGCCGGTGCGCTATCGAATATCTGGGGACCGCGGCGCGTGATGTGGCTCGGCGTGGCAATCTGGGTGGTGTTTGAAATCCTGTTCCTGAGCATGGGCGTGGGCCAGATGAATTACACCATGATGATCGTTGGCTATGCGCTGCGCGGCTTCGGCTATCCGCTGTTCGCCTACGGTTTCCTGGTGTGGATCGTGGCCGCCACGCCGGCGCCCAAACTGGGCCTGGCGATGGGCTGGTTCTGGGTGGCGTACGCGGCGGGCCTGCCCACGCTCGGTTCGCTGGTGGCAAGTTTCGCCGTGCCGATGATCGGCGCGCTGGCCACGTTCTGGCTGTCGCTGGTGCTGGTGGGCTGCGGCGGTCTGCTGGCGCTGCTCTGCGTGAAGGATGCCGCCGGTTCGAAGCGCCTGGCGCCGGCCGGCGAGAAGCCGCTCACGTCACTGCTGGGCAGCATTGCCATCATGTGGAAGGAACCGAAGACGTCGCTGGGCGCCGTGGTGCGCACGATTAACACGGCGTCGATGTTCGGCTTTTTCGTGATCCTGCCCGGTTACTTCATGGACGTGATCGGCTTTACGCTGGAACAGTGGCTGCGCCTGGTGACCATCATTTTCGTCAGCAATATCGTCGGCAACCTGGTGTCGAGCCGTCTGGCCACCCGCTTCGGCTTGCGCAACACGGTGATCTGGATGGGGGCGGTCGGCAGCGCCATCACCACGCCGCTGTTCTTTTACATGCCCCATCTGTTCATCGGCAATTTCACCATTGCCAGCCTGTTCGGCGCGCTGTACGGCATGACGCTCGGCGGCTTCGTGCCGCTGTCGGCGCTGATGCCGCTGCTGGTGCCGCGCAACCGCGCCGCCGCCCTGTCGGTGCTGAGCCTGGGCGCGGGCGCCTCCACCTGGGTGGGGCCGGCCATCGTGGCCATCTTCAGCGCCAGCCTGGGCGTGGCCGGCATCATCTGGATCTTTGCCGGCCTGTACGCGGTGAGCGCCGCACTGATGATCCCGCTGCGCGATCCGGCCGGCTTGCGGGCGGAGGATATGCAGGCGGGGCACTAGGAAGTGTGGAAGGTGTGGCAGGCGCTTGCGGTTTCAGCACCCGCGCGTGCCGTCGTCGCTTGTATGCCTCGCTACTTTTCGGTTCCAAAGCTGATGGTTGTGCGATGAGACGTCGCCCCGCGCGTTGCCAGGATGCGTGCTTCCTGTATTTCCACGCACACCTTGGGCATGAAGCCCGCAGGCACGGACGTGGTGGCTCCCCGCAGCCCACTTGAAGAGCGCACCACATCGTAGTTGCGGCGTTTGAATACGAGCTGCTCGATTCCGGCGTCGCCTGTGGTAGCCGGCTGGATGACGATCAGCGACCAGTGGCCTTCGTCGCCGCGAAACCGATTCTTTTCAAGCACAGCATTGACGCGCCTGGCGACTTTTGAATTTCCCGGCACCGCACTTTCATAAGGTGTCAGCGGGCAGAGCAATGTTCCAGCTGGCCACCCTGTTCCCTGCAGCGGCACCAGCGCCGGAGGGAGCAATTGGGCTAGCTGCTGGTCCAGCGGGTGTTGCGCGTATGCATACGCAATAACGCTCGTCAGGCTTAGCATTACAGCAAAGCGCATAGCAGCCATCATGTCAACTTCTCCTTCCCGATAAATTGAAACCCGTGTTCGCGGCCGATCCGATGGCAGTCCTCCTGAGTCCCTGCACGGTTTAAACGCTGTTCAATTTGGAGGACACGCGCGCATCAAGTTTGCGCCTGATCGGCAGCCGCCAGGCTGTTACGTCAGTCGCAATTCAGCGGCGAGGACATTAGTCGGGCCTTTGCTGAAGCGGTTCGATCCGTCAGCAAACGGTATGACTTCCGCACCCGCACCTACGTCGCTCCCAGCTGCGCCGGGCGGGAGCGCGCCGGGCGCATCGCGCATTGATACCCGGTCGCCTGTCGCCGCGATTGTCGATATCAGCCCGCAAACGCCTGCCACACCATCCATGCATTGGCGGCCGAAATCACCACGAACAGCAGCCACGCCAGTGCGGTGGTCCACCAGGCGTTGACGAATTCGCCCATGATGCGGCGTTGCGATGTCAGGCTGATCAACGGATACATGGCAAACGGCAGTTGCAGGCTGAGCACGACCTGGCTCAGCACCAGCAGTTTGCCGACCGAATGTTCGCCCAGCGTCAGCACGCCGATCATGGCGGGAATCAATGCCAGTCCGCGCGTGATCAGGCGCCGTTGCCAGCACGGGATTTTCAGCTTCAAAAAGCCGTCCATGATCACCTGGCCCGCAATCGTGCCCGTGAACGTGGAGCTTTGGCCGGACGCCAGCAGCGCCAGCCCGAACAGGATGGCCGCCATGGCCGTGCCGGCCACGGGCGCCAGCAACTCGTAGGCGTCGTCGATGTCGAGCACGCGGGTGTTGCCCGGCTCGTGGAAGGCGGCGGCTGCCACGATCAGAATCGCGCCGTTGATCAGCAGCGCCAGCAGCAGCGAGACGATGGTGTCGATGCGCGACAGGCCGATGGCTTCGCGCCTGGCGGCGGCGGTTTGCGACACCACGCGCGTCTGCACGACCGACGAGTGCAGGTACAGGTTGTGCGGCATGACGGTGGCGCCCAGGATGCCGATGGCCAGGTACAGCGGCTCGCGCTCGGTCAGCGTGGCCAGCGACGGCACCACGCCGGCTGCCACCGCGCTCCAGTCGGGCTTGACCAGCAGCAGTTCGGCAAACAGGCATACCGCCACGGTCAGGATCAGGCCCAGCACGATGGCCTCGATCTGGCGGAAACCTTTACCCTTGAGGCCGAGGATGATCAGGGTATCGAGCGCGGTCAGCGCCACGCCCACCGGCAGCGACACGCCCAGCAGCAGCTTGAACGCCAGCGCGCAGCCGAGCACTTCAGCCAGGTCGCAGGCAATGATGGAAATTTCGGCAAACCCCCACAGGGTTTTCGATACCGGCGGCGCGTACTGCTCGCGGCAATGCACGGCCAGGTCTTTGCCGGTGACGATGCCCAGCCGCATGCTCAGGCATTGCAGCACGATGGCGGCCAGGCTCGACAGCACTACCATGTACAGCAGCTGATAGCCGAACTGGGAGCCGCCCTGGATGGCCGTGGCCCAGTTGCCCGGGTCCATGTAGCCGACCGAGATCAGCAGGCCGGGGCCGGCAAAGCGCAGGACTTTTTTCCAGTAGGGATCGCCGGACGCGACGGCAACAGTGCCGGCAACTTCGGTGGGGCAAAATGGCGCGGTGGCCGTGGTGGGCAGCTTGAACGGCAGGGAGAACATAGGCATCCTGATTATGATGCCCCGATTTTACTTGAGAAGGCGGGAACCGGCCCCGCCCGTAAGGCTAATTATTCAGCCGTCTCGTTGCCATGGCACTTTTTGTACTTCTTGCCGCTGCCGCAAGGGCAGTCGTCGTTGCGGCCCACTTTCGGCTCGTCGCGCTTGACGGTTTCCACCGGCGCCTTGCGGCGCGGCACCCAGAACTTGTGGATGGCCGGCAGGTTTGCTTCCAGGTCGAGCGCCAGCTTGTGGGCCTTGACCGGGTCTTCCACCAGCGCCAGTTCTTCCTCGTCGATTTCGTCGGCGCCCAGCAGGTACACCGGCTGCATCAGTTCCGGCGCTTCGTCGAAGATCGGGTCCCACGAACCAGGGCGCAGTTCCATGCCTTCCCAGAAGCCCCAGCACCATGCTTCGGCGTCGATCAGGGTCTGGCCTTCGTGCTCGTGCTCGACGAACAGCGGTTCGAATTCCTTGGGCGCCACTTCGAACGTAACCAGCACTTCGTTCATGAAGCGCATGATCAGGCTGAGGATGCGTTCCTCTTCCTTGTCGTGCTTGAATTTCGGCACATCGGTGGCTTCCTTGCCCCAGACTTTTTTCAGCCATTCGGCCGGCATCACCGTTTCCGGGCCGATCGCGATGGCGGTCAGGTAGCCGTGCAGCATGTCCATCGTCATCGCATCCTCGGGGCTGCGGTCGGATAACAGGAAGCTGTCGAGTTCGTCGAATTCTTTGTCGCTCAGGGGCTGGTCGAGTTGCATGGTGTTCTTTCTTGGATTGAAGGCGACAGTATACACGCCGCGCCACGTACAATGACGGCATGAACCAAGATCACCCACAGAACGACCGTCCCGGCGACAACGATGAAGACGCTGCTGCCGATGCCGCGGCAGACGCCAGGGCCGCCGCCCTGGTTGCCGCCATGGCCGACCAGCACGCTGCGCTGGAAACAGCCGCCGCAGCGGCGGCGCCGCACCCGTATTCGGCCCTGAACCCGGAATGCGTGCTCGACGCGCTCGACAGCATCGGCCTGCGCGGCGATGGCCGCCTGCTGGCGCTCAACAGCTATGAAAACCGCGTGTACCAGGTCGGCATCGAAGACGGCAAGCCGCTGGTCGCCAAGTTTTACCGCCCCGGCCGCTGGACCGACGCGGCCATCCTGGAAGAACACGCTTTTACCGAAGAGCTGGCTGCCCGCGAAATTCCCGTGGTGCCGGCGCTGGCCCTGGGGCCCGACGGCGCCACGCTGCACCATTTCAACGGCTTCCGTTTTGCCGTGTTCGAGCGCCATGGCGGCCGCGCACCGGAGCTCGACGCCCCGGAAGTGCTGGAATGGACCGGGCGCTTCATCGCCCGCATCCACGCCGTGGGCGCCATCCGGCCGTACCAGCACCGCCCGGCGCTCGACATCGCCACCTTTGGCACCGAGCCGTGCGAGTTCTTGCAGGCCAATCGCTTCATCCCCACCGATCTGGCCGAGGCGTACGCCACCATTTCGCAGCAGGCGCTCGACGGCGTGCGCCGGTGCTACGACCGGGCCGGGGACTTGCCCCAGCTGCGCCTGCACGGCGATTGCCATGGCGGCAATGTCCTATGGACCGACGCCGGCCCCCATTTCGTCGACTTCGACGACAGCCGCATGGGCCCGGCCATCCAGGACCTGTGGATGATGTTGTCGGGCGACCGCGCCGAGCAGGTGCGGCAAATGTGCGACATCCTGGCCGGCTACGAGGATTTTTGCGAGTTCAACCCGCGCCAGCTGCACCTGGTGGAAGCGTTGCGCACGCTGCGCCTGATCCATTATTCGGCCTGGCTGGCCCGGCGCTGGGACGATCCCGCCTTCCCGGTGGCGTTCCCGTGGTTTAACACGCAACAATACTGGCAGGACCGCATCCTGGAACTGCGCGAGCAGGTGGCGCTGATGAACGAGCCGCCGCTGCCCGTGTAAATCCGGACAGGAAAAGCAGAAATAGCGGGGTTTTCCCGCTCTCCTTGCGGTTCGGCTTGCCTGTTCCCTGTTTGATAATGACAGTTCAGAAGTCCCGGTGCGATCGGGGCATAGCGTCCAGCGAGAACTCTCATGCAAGCACAAATGGCCCAACCCGACACCCAGAGCAAAGACCTCGACGGCTTCACGTCCCTGTCCGACACGCTGCCCAAGGTGACGCTGACCAAGCCTGCTGCGCCGGACGCCGAACCCGCGCCGGCCATCAATGCGCCGCGCGCGGCCATGGAAATGAAGGCGATCCAGGAAGCGATTGCCCGGGTGGAGGCGGAAGCCAAGGCCGCCTGCGCGGCCGAAAACCGCGCCCACGCCGAGGCGCGCGCCCGTGCGCTGGCCGAAGACCGCGCGGCCATGGACGCCGCCGCTGCCGCCGCCGCCCAGCAAAACGCGCAAGCGTCCGAAGACGCGATTGCCGCCAACCGCGACCGCCTGGAATCGCTGCGCGCCGCCGCCCAGGCCAGCGTGGCCCGGCTCGACGCCGTCAAGAATGAAACCGCCGAACTGCGCGCCCGCGTGGAAGCGGACAACCAAATCCGCCAGGCCGCCGAACAGCGCGCCAAGGCAGAGAGCGAAAGCCGCAAGCGCGCGTCCGAGCAGATTGCCGTGGAATCGGAGCTGGCCGCCCAGGCTGCCCGCGCGGCCGACGAGCTGCAACTGGAAACCGAACAGGCCCGCCTGCAGGCGGTCGAGCGCGTGGCCGCCGTGCAGGCCGCCAAGGACGAGGTGGTGGGCATCGCCAGCGCCGACGCGCGCATGGCCACGCTGGCGCGCGAGCGCGAACGCCACGCCCATTCCGCGCGCCAGACCGCGCAAATGCTGGCCGAGGCCGAAGCCGAAGCGCTCGACCTGACCGTGCAGCGCGAACGCGCCGACAAGATCGCGCTGGAGTCGGCCTTCAACCGCGCCGCCGCCGAGGTGCGGGCGCTGGAAGAAGCGCGCGCGCTGGCCCACCTGGAGCAGGAGCGCGAACAGATCGCGCTGGCCAAGGCCGAATCGGAACGCAGCGCCGCGCAATCGCTGCACCTGCGCCTGCAAACGGAAAAGGAAATCCGCGACGCCGCCCAGCACCGGGAGCGCCTGGAAATGGTGGCCGCCGCCAGCGCCCAGGCCCGCCGCGAAGCGGACGCCCGCATCATGGCCGCCACCGAAGCGCGGATCGCCGCGGACAATCAATTGCGCGCCGTGGCCCAGGCCCGCCTGCAGGCCGAGCAGGAAGCCGAGCTGCAGACCCATGCCAAAGTGGAAGCCGAAGCGCTGGCGCTGGACCAGGCCAGGCTGCGCCAGGCGGCGGACGCTGCCGCCATCGACGCCGCCCACGCGGACGCCATCGAACAGCAGCGCGCCGCCACGCTGGCCAGCGAACGCGCAACCTTGTCGCGCCAGGCGCAGGAACTGGCCGCCAGCCGCAACGACGCCGAACAGGAAGCCGTGCTCACGCTGGCGCTGCACGCCGATGCGGAACAACAGGCCAGCGACCTCGCCGTGCAGCGCGCAGCGCAAGCCCAGGCCTTGCTCGCCGCCGAACAGCAGCGCGCAGCCGAAGAACAGCAGGCCATCGGCGCCCTGAAGGACAAGCTGGCGGCCGAACAGCGGGCTGCGGACGCCGCCCAGCAGCGCATCGTGGCCGAACGCAGCCAGGCCGAAGCGTTGCGCGCGCAGCAGGAGGCGGAGCAGCGCCTGGCGTCGCACGCGGACGACGAAGCGGAAGCGGCGCGCCAGCTGGCGGCGCAGGTGTCGCTGGAAGCCGATCAAAAGGCGGTGGCCGCCCAGGCGCTGCAGGCGCAGGCGCGCCTGGCCTTGGAGCTGGGCGTGGTGCACGCCGAGCGCGCCCGCGTAGCGCAGGAAAAGGCGGCAGCGGCCCAGGCCTTGCTGGAAGCGGAACAGGCGTTCGTGGAAGCGGAGCGCGAGTCGCTGGCGCTGATCGAACAGAAACTGACGCAGCAGCGCATCGCCAGCGCATCGGAAGTGCGGGCGTCGCAGGCGATTGCCGGCCGCCTGGAAGCGGAACAGGCGTTGGCGGACGCGGCGCGCCAGCGCGCGGAAGCGGAAGAAGCGCAGCTGGCCGCCATACGCGCGTGCGAACAGGAAGAAATGGCTGCCCTGGCGGCCGTGGCCGACAAGGTGGTGGCGCAGCAGGCGCTGCTGCAAACGGCCAAGGCCCACGCCGCCATGCAGCGCAAGGTGGCCGACACCACGCTGGCCATGACGGCTGCCAAGCAGCAACTGCTGGAACTGGAAACCCGCCGTCACGGCGCCGCCCAGAAGGTGCTGGCGGCAACGCTGGCGAAAGTGGAGGGCGGCGTGGTGGAAACACTGGACGCGGCCCGCGCCCGCAAGGAAGCGCGGATGGTGCAGCCGGTGCAGTCGGTGTGGCGTTCGCGCTAAGTTGTCAGCGGAAATGTTGGGCGGAAGTGTCCGGACGCACAGGAATTGGATTCCCGCCTGCGCGGGAATGAGGATTGACAGGTGGCGGCTACGGCTATGGCTGCGGTTTTTCAGCGGTTGCGCTGTCATGGCGCAGCGATGCAGCGATGCAGCGATGTCGCGATGTCGCAGCGCAGCGCTGCCCAGGTTAAACCCGCTTGGTGCTGACCGTTACGGCTGCACCGTCACCTTGGTCACAAAATACTCGCTTTCGCCAAAGCACTGGGTGGGCACGCCGCGGTGCTGGGCGTAGCCGAGCACCACGCGCTTGCCGATGGCGTCCGACAGCTGTTTGGCCACGGCTTCTTCACGCGTGCTGAAGAAGAATTTCTCCGGTATCGCGCCCGGCATCGACGTCAGCAGGATTTCTCCCTCCCAGGTCTTGCAGAACCAGCCCACGCGCGAAAACTTTTGCAGGTAGCCGGCCCGCTCGCCGTCCGAATAGGACACGCTGAGCATGGTCCAGGTATAGGCGGCAAAAGCGAGCACGGCGACGATCACCAGGCCGATAAAGTACAGCAGTATGCGTTTCGATTTCATGGATGAGCTGTCAGGTTATGCAAGATTGGGAATCTTATCACGCGGCGTGCCGCCGTTTATAACGGATCGACGACCATAGCGACATTGCAATGAAGGCCACGCCCGACAGCCCCGTTACCCACTCCGGAATATGGTATTTCACGCTGGTCAGCATGATTACCGCCAGGATGCCGATCGCGTAATGGGCGCCGTGTTCCAGGTACACGTATTCGTCCAGCGTGCCCTTGTGTACCAAAAACACGGTGAGCGAGCGCACGAACATGGCGCCGATGGCCAGGCCCAGCATGATGATCACGACGTCCTTGGTGATGGCAAACGCGCCGATCACGCCGTCAAAGCTGAACGACGCGTCCAGCACCTCCAGGTACAAGAAGCCGCCGATACTGCCGCGCGCCACGGTGGCGACCATGGCGCCGGTACCGGATTTGGCCGGTTCGCCGGTGTCCACGCCGTCCGGCTGTTCTTCCTCCAGCAGGTCGCTGAGCCAGCTCACCGCCAGGTACACGACCACGCCCACCACGCCGGCCGTCAGCACGCTCAGCTTTTCCTGCGCGGGCACCATCGCCACGCAGCCGAAGACGGCGGCCAGCGTCAGCAGGCCGGCCAGGCCGCCGGTGCCGATGGCGCCCAGCTTTTCCTCGATCCAGCCCAGCCAGTGATGTTCCTTGTCCGAGTCGAACAGGAAATTAAGGAAGACCAGCAGCAGGAACGCGCCGCCGAAGGCCGCGACCTGGGAATGGGCCTCGGTCAGGTGCCGCGAATATTCGTCGGGCGTGGTGGTGGCCATGGTCCACACGTCGAACAGCCCCAGGCCGGTGGCGACCGAGACGATCAGGAGCGGAAACACCAGCCGCATGCCGAACACGGCGACCAGGATGCCGACGGTCAGGAACAGCTTGCGCCAGAATTCATTCCAATGACGCAAGACCGAGGCGTTGACCACGGCATTGTCGAACGAGAGCGAGACTTCCATCACGCCCAGCACGGCGCAGATCCACAGCGCCGAGAGCAGGCCGGCGCTGCCGCCGTGGTCGTAGCCCCACCAGCCCGCCAGGGCCATGAGGATGATGGTAACGATAATGGACACACCGAAATGACGCATATTATTCTTTTTGAAAGTTTAGGGATAAAGTGAATTTTATAGGAAGAGCCATTGCGGCTGGGCCAGCACGTACGGTTCTGCGATAATTGCGCCACAAAAAATATGCAAAGGATTATCGGATGGATATCGCGTATCTCGTCACACCCCTGGTCACCTGGATCACGGTCGGGCCCATCAAGTTCCTGATCAACAGCGCCAAGGCCGGCAAATGGGCCTTCAATCTGGTGGGTAACGGCGGCTTTCCCAGCAACCATAGCGCTGTCGTGTCCAGCATGGCCACGCTGATCGCGCTGCGCGAAGGCATCGGCCACCCGGCCTTCGGCGTGGCCGTCACGCTGTGCTTTATCGTCATCATCGACGCCAACAGCCTGCGCCAGCACGTGGGCAAGCAGGCGGCGGCCATCAACCGCCTGGCCGGCAAGGCCGACGGCAAACACACCTGGCTGCGCGAGCGCATGGGCCATACGCTGGTGGAAATCGCCGGCGGCCTGTGCACCGGGATTGCCATCGCCCACGTCATCCATCACTTCTTCGGCCGCTGAGCCATTACCCCCGCACGACCATGCCGGGGGCTGCCCCCCGGACGGGGTCAGGCCCCAAGCGTTGCGGGGGTTTTATCCCCGCCCATCTCCGTTCATCCCGGTATTTCGCCTTTCAGCCACATATTCTGCAGTCTGTCGCAGGTAGATTGACCGATTTCGGTCACTCGGCGATACTCTGCGCGCTGCTTTATGGCTAAAATTCTAATAGTACCTTGTCCTTAACTCGGAGATTCTTTATGTTGCGCAAAACCCTACTCGCTCTCGCCGTCGCTACAGCCATGGTGGGGTGCGGCAACGCGGCCAAGGAGGCCGAGCTGAAGAAGGAGGCTGCGGCCAAGGACGGCGCCGTCACGCTCAAGGTATCGGCCGAGGATACGCTGGTGGTGCAATCGAGCGCGCTCGCTTCGGGTCCCGTGATCACCGGTTCGATCCAGCCCGAACGGCGCGCCGACCTGCGCGCCGACGTCAGCGCCATCGTGCTGCAAGTGCTCAAGGAAAACGGCGAGGCCGTGCAAAAAGGCGACGTGCTGCTGCGGCTGGATGAAACCTCGATCCGCGACAACGTCAGCTCGGCCGAGGAAGCCGCGCGTGCGGCCCAGCAGTCGCTGGACCAGACCCAGCGCATGCTCGAACGTCAGTCCACGCTGCGCTCGTCCGGCATGGTGTCGTCGCAGGCGCTGGAAGACGTGGAACTGCGCCGCAACACGGCCCAGAGCGAACTGGCGGCCGCCAAGTCGCGCCTGGTCACGGCGCGCCAGCAGCTGGGCCGCACCGTGGTGCGCGCGCCATTCGACGGCATCGTCAGCGAACGCAAGGTGTCCAACGGCGACACGGCCCAGGTGGGCAAGGAGCTGGTCAAGGTGATCGACCCGGCCAGCATGCGTTTTGAAGGTACTGTATCTGCCGACAAGATCGGCGTCGTGAAAGTGGGCCAGCCGGTGCTGTTCCGCGTGAACGGCTATCCGGGCCAGAATTTCACGGGCCGCGTCAAACGCGTGGATCCGGCCGCCAACGCCGTCACGCGCCAGGTGGAAGTGCTGGTGGCGTTTGCCGAGTCGGCCCAGCCGCGCGTGGCCGGGCTGTACGCGGAAGGGCGCATCGAATCGCAAACCAGCGCCACGCTGACCGTGCCGCCGTCGGCGCTGGTGCAGGCGGGCGACGTCAACTATGTCTGGCGCGTCAAGAACGGCGTGCTGGGCAAGGCCATGCTCAGCATCGGCACCCGCGACGAGCGCACCGGCTACTGGCAGGTGCTGTCGGGCCTGGCCGCTGGCGACACCATCATGCGCGTGCCCGGCTCCACGTTCAAGGATGGCCAGAAGGTCGCGTTCATGACGCCCAAGGCAACCAAGCCGAGCCAGGCCGTCGCATCGGCGCCCGCTGCCACCGTGGCAGAAAAATAAGGAAACCGCGCCATGTTCTTATCGAATTTCAGCGTCAAGAAGCCGGTCGCCACGATCGTCATGATCCTGGCCATGATGTGCCTGGGCTTGATGGCCCTGAGCAAACTCCGCGTCAACCAGAACCCGGATGTGGAAATCCCGTTCATCATTGTCAGCATTCCGTATCCGGGCGCGTCGCCCGAAACGGTCGAGCGCGAGATCATCAACCGCCTGGAAAAATCGCTGCAGTCGATTACCGGCGCCACCGAGACCAATTCCACCGCGTCCGAAGGCACGGCGCGCATCATGATCAAGTTCAGCTTCAGCAAGAACCTGATCGAGGCGTCCGACGAGATCCGCAACGCCATTGCAGCCGTGCGCTACAAGCTGCCCACCGAGATGCGCGAGCCGATCCTGCAGCGCATCGACACGTCGGCGCAGCCGGTGATGCAGCTGGCGCTGTCGTCCAGCGTGCAAAGCCACGCCATGATTTCGCGCCTGGCCGAGGACAAGCTGGCCGACCGTTTCCGCGGCATCGACGGCGTGGCGGCGGTCAATATCGACGGTTCGCTGCGGCGCGAGCTGAGCGTGCTGCTCAAGGCGGAAAAGCTGCGTGAATACAATGTGTCGGTGGGCGATGTGGTCAACGCGCTGCGCAACCAGAACACCAACGCGCCGGTGGGCAAGGTGCGCGGCGACATGGACGAGAAAAGCATCCGCCTGGTGGGCCGCATCGAGCGTCCCGAAGAATTCCAGCAGGTGGTGGTCAAGCGCAATGGCGACGACCTGGTGCGCCTGTCGCAGGTGGCCACCATCGAGGATGGCTTTGCCGAAATGAGTTCGCTCAGCGTGCGTTCCGGCAAGCCCAACGTCGGCATCTCGATCACCCGCTCGCGCGACGCGTCCACCGTGTCGGTGGCGCATGCCGTGCGCAAGCTGACGGCCGAGATCAACAAGGAGCTGCAGAAGGGCACCCAGCTGGAAATCACCCAGGACGGCGGCGAAGACGCCGAGGCCAGCCTGCACAACGTGATCGAGGCGCTGGTGTTCGGCGCGGGACTGACCATTTTCGTGGTGTACGCGTTCCTGAACTCGTGGCGCTCCACGCTGATCACGGCGCTGTCGCTGCCCACGTCGGTCCTGGCCGCGTTTATCGGCGTGTGGCTGTGCGGCTTCACGCTGAACTTCATGACCTTGCTGGGCCTGTCGCTGGCCATCGGCGTGCTGATCGATGACGCCATCGTGGTGCGCGAAAACATCGTGCGCCATATGCAGATGGGCGCCGACCGCCGCACGGCCG
Source organism: Duganella sp. (assembly GCA_040508835.1). GTDB lineage: Bacteria > Pseudomonadota > Gammaproteobacteria > Burkholderiales > Burkholderiaceae_D > Rugamonas. The sequence continues at coordinate 13,513 of JBEVMD010000152.1, forward strand.
CGCTCAACGGCACGGCGGAAATCGGCATGGCGGTGGCCGCCACCACGTTTTCCATCATGGCCGTGTTCATCCCGGTCGCGTTCATGCCCGGCATTACCGGCGAATGGTTCCGGCCGTTCGCGCTGACGGTGACGTGCTCGGTAGCCGTCTCGCTGCTGATCTCGTTTACGCTGGACCCGATGCTGTCGGCCTTCTGGGGCGACCCGCCCGATCACCACACGGCGCCGCGCAAGGGCTTCAGCCGCGTGCTCGAGCGTTTCAATATCTGGTTCGACCGCCAGGCCGACCGCTATGGCCGCGTGATTGCCTGGGCGCTGCGCCACCGTACCGCCATGGGCCTGATTGCCGTGGCCACGTTTGCCGCCGCCATCGCCTTGCAGGTCGTCAAGGGCGGCAGCAGCTTCCTGCCGGCCTCGGACTTCGGCACGATCGCCATCGACGTGCGCTCGCCGTCGTCGTCCAGCCTTGAATACTCGCGCCTGAAACTGCAGAACGCGGCCGACATCGCGTTCACCATCAAGGAAGTCAAGCAGACCAACGCGTACGTGACGGTCACCGGCGGCAAGATTTACGTGGACGTGGGCAAGAAGGCCGAGCGCCACCGTTCGTCGGCCGAGATCGCCAAGGAACTGCGCACGAAGCTGGCCGGCCTGGTGGGCGCCGAGTACACGGTGCAGGACGACCTGGCCAACGGCGGCGGCAAGCCGGTGCAGATCGAATTCACCGGCACCGATTCGCGCAAGCTGATGGAACTGACCAGCGACTTCATGCAACGCCTGCGCAAGGTGCCCGGCGCGGTCGACGTCACGTTGTCCGAGCAAGATCCGAAAGACGAGCTGCAGATCGTGCTCAACCGCGGCCTGGCCAACTCGATGGGCATCGCCGCCGGCGACGCGGCGCAGGCGCTGCGGGTGGCGTTTGCGGGCATCGAGGTGGGCGACTGGGTCGATCCCACCGGCGAATCGCGCGACGTCGCCGTGCGCCTGACGCCGGAAGACCGCGCCAGCGCGGAAAACATCGAACGGCTGCCGATTGCCGTGGCCGGCACTAACCAGATGGTGCCGCTCGACCAGATTGCCGCCGTCACCATGGGCAAGGGACCGTCGACCATCCAGCACAAGGACGGCAAGCGCGTGATCACCGTCACCGCCAACGCCCAGGGCCGTTCGGCAGGCGAAGTGACCAACGACGCCAAGGCGCTGGCCAAGGACATCGACTTCCCGCCGGGCTACGGACTGGCGGTGGGCGGCGCCGGCAAGGACATGCAGGAAGTGTTTGGCGCCATGGCCATTGCCCTGGTGGCCGGCGTGGGCCTGATGGACCTGATCCTGGTGATGCAGTTCGGTTCGTTCACGGCGCCGATCGGCGTGATGCTGTCGCTGCCGCTGTCGCTGATCGGCGTGGTGCTGGGCCTGTTGCTGACGGGCGGCACCCTTAACCTGATGAGCCTGATCGGCGTGATCATGCTGATGGGGCTGGTGGCCAAGAACGCCATCCTGCTGCTGGAAGCGGCCCGCACCCGCGAGGAAGAGGGCTACAGCCGCGAAGAAGCGCTGATGTACGCGGGCCGCATGCGCCTGCGTCCCATCCTGATGACCACGTTTGCGCTGATCGCGGGCATGTTCCCGGTGGCGCTGGCGCTGGGCGAGGGCGGCGAATTCTACCGGCCGATGGCCGTGGCCATCATCGGCGGCACCATCACGTCCACCGTGCTGACGCTGCTGATGGTACCCACGTTCTACGACAGCATCGAGATCAAGAAGGAAAACCTGGGCCGCAAGTTCCACCGCCGCGTGCAGCGCTGGACGCCGCGCTTCGGCGCCATGGCGCTGGTGTTCGCGGTGCTGGTGACCGCCATCGAGATCGTGCTGTTCCTGATGCTGGTGCGCTTCGTGTTCCGCATGGTGCTGGCGCTGGGCCGCCTGGCGACCGGCCGCCGCCGCAAGGCGCCGCCGGCCGACAGCGGCGATTACAAGAAGGTGGCGTAAGCCATCATCGAGCAGGTCAAAAAGGTGCCGCGCGGCGCCTTTTTTTTATCCCCGGTGCAGAGCAAGCGCTCGGTTTCAAGCGGTATTTTAGTGGTTTCCCTCTAGTAACTTGACTTTCGTGCGCGGACTTCCATGGAGTAAGCTGCTGGCCTTCCAGCACCGAGTCACGCCGCCACGGTTTGATGCGCTGCGGGAACACGACCACCCCTAAAATAAAGAGACGATTTCCCATGCAACGTAAACTTCTTCCCCTGGTCATTGCTGCCGCCATCGGCGCACTCTCGTTCAACGCCCACGCTTCCGGCTACCGTTTCGGTTCGCAAAGCGTGTCCGCGCAGAGCACGGCCGACGCGGCCGGCGCCGAAGCCAACGACCCGTCGACCATTTTCTACAACCCGGCCGGCCTGTCGCGCCTGGACGGCACGCAGATCAGCGCCGGCGCCACCGTGGTGGTGCCGCACTCGACCTACACCGACACCGGCTCGACCCGCGTGAGCGGCCGCCCGACTGGCGGCACGGGCACCGACGATTACGTGCCGAACGCCGTGGTCGCGCCGTCGATCTACTTCAGCAAGAAAATCGACGACCAGTGGACGGCCGGCGTGGGCCTGTTCGTGCCGTACGGCGCCAAGCTGAACTACGGCGACACCTGGACCGGCCGCTACGCGCTGACCAATGTGCTGCTCGAAGCCGTCAGCATCAACCCATCGGTGTCGTTCAAGCTTAACGAACACCACGCATTCGGTTTCGGCGTCGACGCCGAATTCATGAAGGCTGAACTGGGCCAGGGTGTGGACATTCCCGGCACCGTCGCCATCCTGCAAACGCCGGCCAATGCCGCGCAGGGCGCCGCGCTGGTGAGCCAGATCCGCGCGCTGGGCGGCAACCCGGCGCTGCTGGCCACGGCCGGCGACGGCCATGGTTCGAACAAGGCCAAGGACTGGGGCTACGGCTTCAACCTCGGTTATATGTTCACGCTGGACGAGAACACCCGCTTCGGCCTGGCCTACCGCTCGTCGATCTCGCACAAGCTCAAGGGCAGCACCGTGTGGGACTTCTCGCAGTCGACCACCGACCCGGTCGTCAACCAGGTGCTCGCTGCCGCGTCGCACCGCGTCAATTCGGCTGCGCTGGTGCGCCTGCGCACGCCGGAAACCGTGTCGGCCAACGTGTTCCACCAGTTCGATTCGAAATGGGCCGGCATGGCGGACGTCACCTGGACCCGCAACAACCGCATGGGCGACCTGCTGATCGAGTTCCCTGGCACCACCGAGGGCGCCGAAGTGATCCGCCAGCAATGGAAGAACACGGTGCGCGTGGCCGTGGGCGGCAGCTACAACTACAACGAAAACCTGACCCTGCGCGCCGGCGTGGCGTTCGACGAGGCGCCGGTGCAAAACGCCGAGCTGCGCCATCCAGCGCTGCCGGACAGCGACCGCATGCAGTATTCGTTCGGCGGCAAATGGAAACTGGACGCCCGCTCGTCGATCGACCTGGCCTACAGCTACCTCGACTTCAAGGATGCGTCGCTGAATTACACCAACCTGTGCAACACGCTGTCGCGCACCTGCACCGGCAATGGCGAAACCACGC
>JBEVMD010000167.1:0-10443 GCA_040508835.1 Duganella sp.
GGGGATGACGGCTTCGAAGATAGCGGTATGTTTGACGTTGACTTCTTGCTACGCACTATTTCGGGTATGCTTCCGCCAACTGTTTTGACTGAACCAACATGAAACAAGCTGAAGTGGATCACAAACTCAATCGCAGCGCCTTTGCCGACGGGCCCCGCCTGCTAGCGGACATCGGCGCCACGCATGCGCGCTTTGCGCTGCAGACGGCGCCCGGCGAATTCCGCGCGGTGCAGGTGCTCAAGTGCGACGACTACGCCGACATCGTGGCGATGCTGTGCTCGTACCTGGCCGATCACCGCGACGTCACGCTCAACCACGCGGCGCTGGCCGTGGCCAACCCGGTCAGCGGCGACTACATCCGCATGACCAACCGCGCCTGGGAGTTTTCCACCGACGAAGTACGGCGCGCGCTGGGCCTGCACACGCTGCTGGTCGTCAACGACTTCACGGCGCTGGCCATGTCGCTGCCGGGTCTGAAACCGGCGGACCTGATGCAGGTGGGCGGCGGCAAACCGGCGCCCAATTCCGTGATCGGCGTGCTGGGACCGGGCACCGGCCTGGGCGTGTCGGGTGTGATTCCCACCGTCGACGGTTTCGTCACGCTCGGTTCCGAAGGCGGTCACACCAACTTCGCGCCGGCCGACGAGCGCGAATATTCGATCCTGCAGTATGCGTGGCAGACCTGGTCGCACGTGTCCACCGAGCGCCTGATCTCCGGCCCCGGCATGGAAATCATCTACCGCGCGATTGCCAAGCGCAATGGCCGCCAGGTGCGCGACCTGACCTCGCAGGAGATCATGGCCGGTGCGCTCACCGACAAGGACCCGCTGTGCCTGGAAGTGCTCGAGTGCTTCTGCGCCATGCTGGGCGGCGCCACCGCCAACCTGGCCGTCACGCTGGGCGCGTTCGGCGGCATGTTCATTGGCGGCGGCATCGTGCCGCGCATGGGCGAGTGGTTCGCGCAGTCGCCGTTCCGCTCGCGCTTCGAGGCGAAAGGGCGCTTTACCAGCTACCTGTCCGAGATTCCGACTTACGTGATCACCACGCCCAACCCGGCGTTTTATGGCGTGGCCACGATTCTGTCCGAGCACCTGCGCGGGCGCAGCGGCGCCAACACGCTGATGGAACGCGTGCGCCACCTGCAGCACGAGCTGACGCCGGCCGAACAGCGCGTGGCGCAGCTGGTGCTGGAGCAGCCGCGCCTGGTGCTCAACGAACCGATTGCCGACATCGCGCGCCTGGCGGAAGTGAGCCAGCCCACCGTGATCCGCTTCTGCCGCTCGCTGGGCTTTTTGGGCCTGGCCGACTTCAAGCTGAAATTTGCCAGCAGCCTGACGGGCGCCATTCCCGTGCGCCACAGCCAGGTGCGCGTGAGCGACAGCACCCATGACCTGAGCGCCAAGGTGATCGACAACACGGTGTCCGCGATTTTGAAATTCCGCGATCAGCTCGACGTGCGCTCGCTCGACAAGGCGATCGCGCTGGTGGCCAAGGCCAAGCGCGTGGAGTTTTACGCGATGGGCAATTCGCGCGTGGTGGCGCTGGACGGGCAACATAAATTCTTCCGCTTCCGCATCCCGACGTCCGCGTACGGCGATTCGCACTTGCTGAACCTGGCGGCCGAGCTGCTCAACCCGGGCGACGTGGTGATCGCCATTTCCAACTCGGGCAAGCTGCCCGATCTGCTCGAAGCGGTGGACGTCGCGCGCGCGGCCGGCGCCGACGTGATCGCGATCACGGCCAGCAATTCGCCGCTGGCCAAGAAGGCCAGCGTGTGCCTGGCGGTCGATCACTCGGAAGACAGCACCACGTTCCTGTCGATGATCTCGCGCATTTTGCAGCTGCTGCTGATCGATATCCTGTCGGTGGGCATCTCGCTGGACGCCCAGCAGGGCAAGCTGACGGTGGAGCACAAGAACAAGGGCGACACGGACAGCCGGCGCCTGCTGATCTCGCACCTGGACGTCTGAACGTCTGAACGCCTGCGCGCCCTACGAAGCAGACCAGGTCGGTCTGCTTTTTTTTCGCCTGTTACAAATTGCTGCTTGAACTCTCCGATAAACAGGATAAGATATGTCTTACTAAGTTATATCTTAACTTGTTATATCGTAAAAGGAGTGTCACCATGTTTGGATTTCATCACGCCCATCGCCACCATGCTGCCCATGGTCATCCAGGTCACGGCCACGGCGGCGGTGGCGGCCGCTCGCGCGGTCCCAAGATGTTCGATGCCGGCGCCATGCGCTACATCGTGCTGCAGCTGATTGCCGAAAAGCCCCGTCACGGCTACGAGATCATCAAGGAGCTCGAGCAGCGCTCCGGCGGCGGCTATTCGCCGAGCCCGGGCGCCATCTACCCGCTGCTGTCGATGCTGCTCGACATGGGCCACGTGTCGGCCTCGCCGGACGGCAACAAGAAGCTGCACACCATCACGCCCGAAGGCGAGGCCTTCCTGGCCGAGAACCGCCAGTTCGTGGACGCCATCGTGGCGCGCATGAGCGACCCGGCCGAGGCGCGCGACGACCTGCGCACCATCATGCATGAGCTCAAGCACGCGGTGATCGCCCAGGGCCAGGAAAACCAGCCGGGCCCGGCCAAGCTGGAACGCATCCGCGCGATCCTGCGCGCTGCTACCGCCGACATCCTGGCGCTCGAATGACGGCGACGGTTGCTGCCCCTTCCGCATCGTCGGGCGCGCCGGTAGCCCTGGCGCCCGCGCGCGAGCGCCTCGTGCTGTGGCTGCTGGCGCTCACGCAGTTCACCGTCATCATGGACTTCATGGTGATGATGCCGCTGGCGCCGCAGCTGATGGCGGCGTTTGCCATCACCCCGGCCGCCGTATCGGGCGCGGTATCGGCGTATGCGTGGTGCGCCGGCCTGTCCGGCCTGCTGGCAGCCATGTATATCGACCGCTTCGACCGCAAGCGGCTGCTGCTGTGGATGTTTGCGCTGTTCACGCTGTCGAACCTGGCGTGCGCGGTGGCGCCCACGTTCGAGGTGCTGGTGGCCTCGCGCGCGTTTGCCGGCGTGACCGGCGGCGTACTGGGCGCGATCATCATGGCCATCATCGGCGACCTGATCCCGGCCGAACGGCGGGGCGCCGCCACCGGCATCGTCATGACGTCGTTCAGCATCGCGGCCGTGGCCGGCGTGCCCACGGGCGTGATGCTGGCCGCGCACTTCGGCTGGGCGTCGCCGTTTTATTTGCTGGTGGTGCTGTCGGTAGTGATCTGGGCAATTGCCGCGCGCGTGCTGCCGGCCATCGACGGTCACCTGGCGCACCGGGTGCCCTTGAAAGCCGTGCTGCCCAATCTGATCAACCTGTACCGGGTGCCGAACCACTGGAACGCGTTCGTGCTGTCGTTCGTGAACATGACTACCGGCATGCTGGTGATCCCGTTTATTTCGCCCGTGCTGGTCAATAACCTGGGCATTGCGCCGGCGGAGGTGACGTATGTGTACCTGGCCGGCGGCGTCGCCACGCTGTTTACCGCGCGCCGTATCGGCCGCTGGTCGGACCGGGCAGGGGCACACAAGGTGTACCGTTACCTGGCGCTGCTGTCGGTGGTGCCGATGCTGTTCGTGACCCACATGCCGGCCATGCCGCTGCTGGCCGTGATCCTGTTCTTCCCGTTCTTCATGACGGCCGTATCGGGGCGCACGATTCCGTTGCAGGCGTTGATGACGACAGTGCCGGAGCCGGCCAGGCGCGGGGGATTTTTGAGCGCCAACGCGGCAATCCAGCAGATCGGCAGCGGCACCGGCGCCTTATTGGGCGGCCTGACGCTGCACACCGATGCGGCCGGCCACATCCTGGGCTACGGCCTGAATGGCTGGCTGGCGGCGGGGTTGACCGTGGTGTCGGTACTGTGGGTGGGCAAGGTGCGGCGCGCGGCCGACTTGAAACCCGCCTACGCGTAATCAATACGCCGGCGTCAGCAGAAGATCGGGGTCGGACCCCGTGCGGGGGGCCGACCCCGGCCCTGGCCGTACGGATTTAGCCGTCAACGCTGAGGCGCTTTTCCGGATGTTTTTCACGGCGCCAGCGCGCCAGGCTGATGATCTCGTCGCTGGTGGCGTCTTCCACCAGGATTTCGTCGTCGTTGGCCGAGACCAGAAAACTTTCCCAGCGCAGCGCGGCATCGGCGCTGTTTTCCACAAAGCTGAACTGGTAATAGGTTTTGCCGTTGAGCTTGCGCGGCGCCGGATCGTATTCGATCAGCGCGCCGTGGACCTTGCCGTTCGAATTTTTTTCCAGCATGGCCGACCAGGCCCGCAGCTCCGGTAACGCCAGCAACTCGGCCGAGGCCTGGTCCTTGGTGCGCGTGATTTTCGGTGCAGCCGGCGCCGCCGGTTCGGTCGCGGCCGGCGCGCGCGGCGCGGGCGGTCGCACGCGTTCCGCAGCCGGCGGCGCGCTGGCGGCAGGCGCCGGCGCGACCGGGTGCGGGGGCGCGGCGGGAGCAGGATCCGGCGCGGAATTGCCCACGTAAATGCCTACCCCGATGGCAGCGATGACGGCGCCAGCGATGATCAGCAGGCGGGGTGAGGAAGACGGAAAAGCCATAAGGAATAGACAAAACTATTTTATAGATGGACATACTAAACCAAAGGCAACCATCGGGCAACGTTTCACCCAAGAAGCCTATACAATTTTGGTATTACTTGCACTCGATAATTCATTGGCGTGGGCTGCCCCGTTTTCGTACCATCTTGGCAGCATAAGAAAAGGATTTCTATAGTGGACAAGACCATACTTGGCGTCGATTGGGGTACCAGCAACCGTCGCGCCTATCTCATCGACCAGCAAGGCCAGTGCGTGGCCGAGTACGAAGACGACCAGGGCATGCTCGCTGTCGGCGGCCGCGAGCGCTTTGGCGCGTCGCTCGACGCCCTGCGCAGCGCCATGGGCATCGCTGCCAGCGTGCCGACGATCATGTCCGGCATGGTGGGCAGCGCCTCCGGCTGGCAGGAAGTGAACTACCTCGACGCTTCCGTCCCGCTGACGGAATTGCCGGCCCACCTGGCTGCCGTGCTCGAGTCGCCGTGGTCCGCCAACAGCCGCATCGTGCCCGGCTACGCGTATCGCCACGGTGCGTCGGTGGACGTCATGCGCGGGGAGGAAACCCAGCTGCTGGGCGCCGTGGCCCTGGGCCAGCGCGACGGCTGGCTGGTGCTGCCTGGCACGCACAGCAAGTGGGTCCTGCTCGAGGACGGCGCCATCGCATCGTTTGCCACGTACATGACGGGCGAGCTGTTTGCCATGCTGTCCAAGGGCGGCACGCTGTCGTCGATGATGGGCGGCAGTGGGAACGACGCGGCCGACGCCACCGGCTTTGCGGCCGGCCTCGACCAGGCCAAGCTGGGCGAGCCGCTGTCCAATTCCCTGTTCCGCGTGCGCGCAGGCGTGGTTTCGCGCAGCGCACCCGCCGACCAGGCTGCCGCGTTTGTCAGCGGCCTGCTGATCGGCGCCGAATTTGCCGCCGCTGCCGGCAGCCTGCCTGCCGGCGGCACGGTCACTGTCATCGGTTCGCCGGCGCTGGCCAAGCGCTACGCCGCGGCCGCCCAGCACTTTGGCTTGCAATGCCAGGTGCTCGATCCACATCGCGTGTACTGCACGGCGATTTCCCAATTCATCAAGGGCTGAACATGACTATTTCCCATCCAACCACGCCACTCGTTGCCATCCTGCGCGGCCTGCAACCGGCCGAAGCGGTCGATGTGGCCAAGGTACTGCATGAAGCGGGCTTCCGCGCGCTGGAAGTGCCGCTGAACCGTCCGGGCGCGCTCGAATGCATCGCGTCCATCGTCAAGCTCAACCTGCCGGACACCCTGGTGGGCGGCGGCACCATGCTCAGCGTGGAGCAGGTGGAAGCCGTGTACGCAGCCGGTGGCCGCCTGATGGTCTCGCCCAACTGCAACCCGGCCGCGATCCGTCGCGCTGCCGAACTGGGCATGTACATCGCCCCCGGCGTAGCGACCCCGACCGAAGCGTTTGCCGCGCTGGACGCGGGCGCTCACGCCCTGAAACTGTTCCCGGCCGAGATGGTCGGTCACGGCGGCCTGAAGGCCATGCTGAGCGTGGTGCCGGCCGGCACCCCGATGTGGCCGGTCGGCGGCGTGACGCCCGACACCATGGGCGGCTGGCACAAGGCGGGCGCCACCGGTTTCGGTATCGGCGGCGCGCTGTACACGCCGGGCGTGACGCTGGACGTGCTGCGCGAACGCGCCACGGCCTTTGTCACCACCTGGCGCAGCCTGGCAGCCTGATTTAACGACAATAACAATGGAGACGAACACGATGAGCAATCTCGATGTGCAATGCCTGTGGGAAGTTGGCGCGGAACTGGGCGAAGGCCCGGTATGGGTGGAAGAACAGCAGCGCCTGTATTTTGTCGATCTGAAAAGCAAGACGCTGCACGCGTTCGATATCGAAACGGGCGCCAGGCACGCGTGGGAAATGCCGGACTACGTGTGCTGGCTGATCGCCCGCGCCGACGGTGACGGCTTCATGGCCGGCCTGCGCCACGGCATCGCCCGCGTGTGGCTCGAGCCCGAACTGCGCATCGAGTACATTGCCCATCCGTTCGCGCCCGGCAGCGACCTGCGCCTGAACGACGCCAAGGTGGACGCGCAGGGCCGCATCTGGGCCGGCTCCATGCACAACACCGATTACGCGCAAGCGGTGGGCGCCTTGTTCCTGCTCGATAAGGACCTGTCGCTGACGGTGGCCGATGCCGGCTACCACATCTGCAATGGTCCCACCTTCAGCCGCGACGGCGCCACCATGTTCCACACCGACAGTTTCGAAGGCCGCATCTACGCGTACCCGCTGGCGGCCGACGCCACGCTGGGCGCGCCGCGCGTGTGGCGCCAGTTTGCCGAGGGCGAAGGCTCGCCCGACGGCATGACGGTCGACAGCGAAGGCTGCGTGTGGGTCGCCCAATGGGGCGGCGGCCGCGTGTGCCGTTACTCGCCCGACGGCGAACTGCTCGACACCGTGCGCGTGCCGGTGCGCAATCCGGCATCGTGCACATTTGGCGGCCCGGACTTCAAAACGCTGTTCATCACCACGGCCAGCGAAGACAACACGCCCGAGCAACTGGCCGAGTATCCGCTGACCGGCGCGCTGTTTGCCGTGCGCGTGGACGTGGCCGGCGTGCCGGCAGGTCGCTTCGGCTAACTGACCGTTCCGCGCCAGCCGCCCGGCTGGCGCAGGTTTCCATGATTTGATCGTCGTGCCATGCAAGGTGGCAGGGGGAGGTGCGCACAGGTGGTTTGCAGGTCCGTTTCATCCAACGATAAAAAACACTGGAGACACAACATGAAAATCAAACATTTGCTGGCCGCCTTCTGCGGCGCGGCGCTGACCCTGGCCGCCTCGACCGGCTCGGCCCAGACCTTTGCCAACGGCGCCGACGTGGGCTGGGTCAGCCAGCAGGAAGCTGCCGGGTATGCGTTCTACAACAGCAGCGGCGTCAAGACCGACCCGTTCGTGCTGCTGAAAAACCTGCAGATCAATGCGATCCGCCTGCGCGTGTGGGTCAATCCGACCGGCGGCTGGAACGATGGCGCCGACGTGCTGTACAAGGCCAAGCGCGCGGCCGCCCAGGGCCAGCGCATCATGATCGACTTCCACTACAGCGACAGCTGGGCCGACCCCGGCCAGCAGACCAAGCCGGCAGCCTGGGCCAGCCACACGGTGGCGCAGCTCAATACCGATGTGTACAGCCACACCCAGGGCATCCTCAGCTACCTGAAATCGAACGGCATCACGGTCGAGTGGGTACAAGTGGGCAACGAGATCAACAGCGGCATGCTGTGGCCCGAAGGTAAGACCACCAGCTTCGCCAACCTGGCCGGCCTGATCAACAGCGGCTACAACGCCAGCAAGGCCGTGTATCCGAACGCCAAGGTGATCCTGCACCTGGCCAACGGCCACGACAACGCCGTGTTCCGCTGGTTCTTCGACGGCGTCAAGGGCGCGGGCGCCAAGTGGGACGTGATCGGCATGTCGCACTATCCGCCCGCATCGGACTGGGCCAACTACAACAACAAGATTTCGACCAACATGAAGGACATGGTGGCGCGCTACGCCAAGCCGGTGATGGTGACGGAAGTGGGCATGGACTGGACGCAAGCGGCCACCTCGAAAGCCATGGTGGCCGACCTGCTGACCAAGACCAAGGCGCTGGGTTCGAACGGCCTGGGCGTGTTCTACTGGGAGCCGCAGGCGTACCCGGGCTGGCAGGGTTACACGATGGGCGCGCTCGACGGCAGCGGCAAATTCACCATCGCGCTCGATCCGTTTTAAGTCGCGGGTGCTCTGGGCGGTCATTGCGGTATGAGGGGAATGAGGGGAGAATGCGTCGTTTGAACCTCGCGAGACGCAGCATGAAAAACAATACTCCCCGTTACCTGCACCTGGCGCCCGAGGGCGAACTGCCCGTGCTGGAAGCGCTCGACAACTTCAAGGCCGTGCTGGTGGTCGATGTGGACGTGCTGGAAACGGTCCGTTGGGACATCAGCCGCTGGCTGGTCGAGTCTGGCTGCAAGGTCGCGGTCGTGTGGGGCCAGGGCGCTGTCGCCTGGGGCGAGTCGATCGAGGACGCTCACCTGGAAGCGACCGACTACGAAGATGTGGCCGACGAGGACGTGCTGATCGTCACCACGCACGAAGACGACGACCTGTCCGAAGCCTTCTGGTACGCCCGGCACCGCGCCAGCCATCCGGCCCACGAACTGCGCGACACCGTGATCGTGCACATCGCCGACGCGCCGCGTCAGGACGAACTGGAAGAAGAATTCAACGACGCTTGAACCGCTTTTCGGCAGACGCAAAAAAGCCCGCGCAAACGAAAGCTTGCGCGGGCTTTTCGATTGGCGAGCCAGGCTCCACAGAGCCTGGCCGGCCGGCACATTACATCATGCCGTCCATGCCGCCCATGCCACCCATGCCGCCCATGCCTGGCATGCCGCCGCCGGCTTTGTCGTCAGCCGACTCAGCGATCATGCAGTCGGTGGTCAGCATCAGGCCAGCGATCGACGCTGCGTTTTGCAGTGCCGAACGGGTGACTTTGGCTGGATCCAGAACGCCCATTTCGACCATGTCGCCGTAGGTGCCGTTGGCAGCGTTGTAGCCGTAGTTGCCGGTGCCAGCCAGAACAGCTGCCACGACGACCGATGGCTCTTCGCCGGCGTTCTGGACGATCATGCGCAGTGGCTCTTCCATCGCGCGCAGCACGATCTTGATACCTGCGTCCTGGTCCGGGTTGTCGCCTTTCAGGCCCGACACTTGAGCGCGGGCGCGCAGCAGGGCAACGCCGCCGCCAGCCACGATGCCTTCTTCCACGGCAGCGCGGGTAGCGTGCAGCGCATCTTCCACGCGGGCTTTTTTCTCTTTCATTTCAACTTCGGTGGCAGCACCGACTTTGATCACGGCAACACCGCCGGCCAGCTTGGCCACGCGCTCTTGCAGTTTTTCACGGTCATAGTCCGAGGTCGCTTCTTCGATCTGCACGCGGATTTGCTTGACGCGGCCTTCGATGGCAGCAGCCTGGCCAGCACCGTCGATGACGATGGTGTTTTCCTTGCCGACTTCGATACGCTTGGCTTGGCCCAGTTCTTCCAGCGTGATTTTTTCCAGGGTCAGGCCGACTTCTTCAGCAACAACCTGGCCGCCGGTCAGGATGGCGATGTCTTCCAGCATGGCTTTACGACGGTCACCGAAGCCTGGCGCTTTTACCGCCACGGTTTTCAGGATGCCGCGGATGTTGTTCACCACCAGGGTGGCCAGTGCTTCGCCTTCGATGTCTTCGGCGATGATCAGCAGTGGACGGCCGGCTTTGGCAACTTGTTCCAGTACGGGCAGCAGGTCACGGATGTTCGAGATTTTTTTGTCGCACAGCAGGACGAATGGGCTGTCCAGGGCGGCAACTTGTTTCTCCTGGTTGTTGATGAAGTATGTCGACAGGTAGCCGCGGTCGAACTGCATACCTTCAACGATGTCGAGCTCGTCGTTCAGCGACTTGCCGTCTTCCACGGTGATCACGCCTTCCTTGCCGACTTTTTCCATCGCTTCAGCGATGCGCTCGCCGATCGACGAATCCGAGTTGGCCGAGATCGCGCCAACCTGGGCGATTTCCTTGGTGGTGGTGGTTGGCTTGGCGATTTTTTTCAGTTCTTCGACGGTGGCAGCTACTGCCTTGTCGATACCGCGTTTCAGGTCCATCGGGTTCATGCCAGCGGCAACGAACTTCATGCCTTCGCGCACGATCGCCTGGGCCAGCACGGTGGCGGTGGTGGTGCCGTCGCCGGCGTTGTCGCTGGTGCGGGAAGCAACTTCCTTGACCATTTGCGCGCCCATGTTCTGGAGCTTGTCCTTCAGTTCGATTTCCTTGGCCACCGACACGCCGTCCTTGGTGACGGTGGGGGCGCCGAACGAAC
>JBEVMD010000204.1:0-7228 GCA_040508835.1 Duganella sp.
AAGCCCGGCACCGCCGTCCGCTGCTCCGTCATCCCCGCGCAGCATGCAGCAACTGGATTCCCCCTGCGCGGCGGCCCGCAGCGAAGATGATGTGAACTACACCCGCAGCAACGTGATCAGCACCGAGATCGTCACGATCGACAGCACCGTCGAGACCAAAATGCTGCCGGCGATATTACCGGCCTCGCGCCGGTACATATTGGCCAGCATGAACGGCCCCGTACCCGTGGGCAGCGCCGCGATCACCACCGCCACCGCCGTCTGCAGCGGCGCGAGCTCAAACACCCACCGCGCCAGCATCCACGTCAGCAGCGGCTGGCCCACCAGCTTGAGCGCCACCTGCGCGCTCAGCGCCGGAATCTGCGGCCGCGCGCGCGTGTCGGCAATGAACACGCCCAGCGACACCAGCGCCACCGGGCTGGCCGCGCTGGCCAGCAGGGTCAGGAACCGGTTCGGCCCCTCGGGCAGCGGATAGCCGGTTTCCGCGTACGCTGCGCCCAGCACCGGGGCCAGCACCATCGGGTTTTTTGCCAGCGACACCAGTACCTTGCCCACGATCGCCACCACGCTGCCGCCCTGCTGCACGCCGAATTCCACCACCGCCACCGCCACGCCGAACAGCACGCACACCGTCAGGATCACGGTGATCGTCACCGGCGTCATGCTCGATGGTCCGAACGCCGCCAGGCACAGAGGGAAGCCGATAAAGCCCGTGTTGGCATAGCCGGCGTTGAGCCCTTCCAGGCTGGCGTCGGCCAGCGCCCCGCCCTGCCAGCGGCGCACCAGCACCGTGGCGCCGTAGATCGCCGCGCTGCCGATGCCGAAGGCGGCGATAAAGCCCGGCTGATCGAGGTCGCGGAAGCTGGCCTTGGCCATGATCTGGAACAGCAGCGCCGGCATGCCCAGGTACACCACGAAGCGATTGAGTTCGAACGCGCCCTCGGGCCCCATCCACGTGGCGCGGCGCGCCACCCAGCCCACGCCGATCAGCGCGAAGATCGGCAGCACGATCGAAAAGAGAACTTCCATTATCCCTTCCAGCCTTCGAGGAACTCCACCAGCGCGGCATTCACCAGCTCCGGCTGTTCTTCCTGCGGCAGGTGGCCCGCATGGGGAATGGCCACGGTGCGCAGGTCGGACGCCATTTCGCGCCAGATGGCGGCCATGTCGAACATCTTGCCCACGGCGTGGAACTCAGCGCCCCACAGCGACAGCGTGGGACAGGCGATCTTGATGTCGGCATCCACCTTGTCCTGCGCCACGTCTTCCGGCGTGGCCCGGTAGTCGGCCATGGCGCCGCGCACGGCGCCGGGACGGCGATACGCTTCCACGTAGGTGTCGAACGCCTCGCCCGAAATGGCCAGCGGGTTGTAGCACCAGTCCGAGAACAGGTGGCGCAGCCACAGGTCCTCGCGGCCGGCGATCAGCGCCTCGGGCAGGTCGGGCACCTGATTGAAGATGAAGAACCAGTACGAGTTGGCCAGCTGCGGCGAGAATTCGCGCGCCACGATGCGGGTGGGGACGTTGTCCATCACTACCAGGCGGTCCACCAGTTCCGGATGGTCCTTGGCAAAACGCGTGGCCACGCGCGCGCCGCGGTCGTGCCCCACCAGCGCGATCTTCGGGATATCGAGCTGGCGCAGCAATTCGACCAGGTCGTTCGCCATCGTGCGTTTGTCGTAGCCGCCGGCCGGCTTGTCGGTCTCGCCGTAGCCGCGCAGGTCGGGCGCGATCACGCGATAGCGTTTTGCCAGTTCCGGAATCTGGAAGCGCCAGGCGAAGCTGGTTTCCGGAAAACCGTGCAGCAGCACGACGGGCGCGCCCTCGCCCGCCTCCAGGTAGTGCTGACGGATGCCGTTGGCGCGGATGGTGTGGTGTTTGATGTCGATGCTCATGGTTTTTCCTTGTCGATGATCGGGCCCGCGCACCCGGAACGGGCGCGGGGAACATGCGCCGATTACAGCACGCACGCCAGCGCCACGCCCCCGCCTTCCGGCCAGGCCTTTTGGCATACCGCAGAAGGGTCATCCGCAGCAGGCCGTCTGGGAGGTGGCAGCGACAGCGATGGTCCGTACACTCGCTTCCAGATCAAACAAGTTCGCCAGATGCGCGCACCGGAGACCCACCATGAACCAACCCAGCCAACGCCGCATGTTCTTGCGCGGCGCCGCCCAGGTAGCGCTGACCTCCGCGCTGGCGCCGGCCGTGCCGGGCCTGCAGGCCGCTGCCGCAGCCACCGTGCCGGCGCAGGGCCCGGCCGGCCCGCCCGCCGCGCAGCATCCTGCCTACCGCCCCGTGTACTTCACCGCCGCCGAATGGGCGTTCATCAACGCTGCGGTGGACCGCCTGATCCCGGACGACGGCAACGGCCCGGGCGGGGTGGCCGCCGGCGTGCCCGAATTCCTCGACCGCCAGATGGAGCTGCCCTACGGCCATGGCGCCTACTGGTATATGCACGGCCCCTTCCACCCCGATGCGCCGGCCACGCTGGGCTACCAGATGCGCCAGACCCCGCGCGAACTCTATCGCCTCGGCATCGCGCTGGCCGAGCAGGCCGCGCATGCGGCGCACAACCGGCCGTTCGCGCAGCTCAATGCAGCAGCGCGCGACGCCGTTCTCACCACGCTCGACAAGGGCACGCTGGCTAAAGACGGCGCCCAGGCCGCGGCCTTTTTTGCGCTCCTGCTGCGCAACACGCGCGAAGGCTATTTCGCCGACCCGCAGTACGGCGGCAACCGCAACATGACGGCGTGGAAGGCGATCGGTTTTCCGGGCGCCCGCGCCGACTTCACCGACTGGATCGACCAGCAGGGCAAGCCCTATCCGTTCGGCCCCGTGGCCATCGGCGGCGCGCGAGGATGACCGGAATGAAAATGAAACACGTGGACGCCGTCATCATCGGCCTCGGTTGGACCGGCGCCATCATGGCCAAGGAATTGACCGACGCGGGACTGTCGGTGGTGGTGCTGGAGCGGGGCCCGTCGCGCGACACGTCGCCCGATTTCGAATACCCGCGCATCGTCGACGAACTGAAACACGCGGTGCGCGGCGACCTGTGGCAACCGCTGGCGCGCGAGACGGTGACCGTGCGCCACCAGCGCGGCGACACGGCCGTGCCCTATCGCCAGTACGGCTCTTTCATCCTCGGTAACGGCACCGGCGGCGCCGGCGCCCACTGGAACGGCCAGCAGTGGCGCGCGTCGCCCAACGACCTGCGCCTGCGCAGCGCGTACGAGGAACGCTACGGCAAAAAATTCATCCCGGCCGACATGACGGTGGCCGACTACGGCATCAGCTACGCGGAGCTGGAACCGCACTTCGACTTTTTCGAAAAAGTGGCTGGCGTGGCCGGCACCGCGGGCAACCTGCACGGCGCGCTGCAGGCGGGCGGCAATCCGTTCGAGGGCGCGCGCAGCAACCCGTTCCCGCAGCAGGCCATGGCGCCGATCCACAGCTCGCAGCGGTTTGCCGCCGCCGCGCGCGAGCTCGGATATCGACCGTTTCCCGTCCCCGCCGCCAACAGCACCGGCGCCTTCACCAATCCGTATGGGGTGCGCATGGGACCATGCAACCTGTGCGGCTTCTGCGAGGGGTTCGGCTGCTTCATGTATTCCAAGGCGTCGCCGCAGACCACGATCCTGCCCATCCTGCGCGGGCGCACCAGCCTGGAACTGCGCCACAACGCCTACGTGACCCGCATCCTGCTCGACAACGGCGGCAAGCTGGCCACGGGCGTGCGCTACATCGACGGCGACGGCCGCGAGGTGGAGCAGCCGGCGGACATGGTGGTGGTGGCGGCCTTCCAGCTCAATAACGTGCGCCTGCTGCTGTTGTCCGGCATCGGCACGCCGTACGATCCCGCCACCGGCAAGGGCACGGTGGGCAAGAACTACGCGTACCAGATGGTGAGCACCACCACCGCCTTCTTCGGCGCCAAGGTGCACATGAACCCATTCATCGGCGCCGGCGCCGCCGGCCAGCAGGCCATCGACGAGTACAACGCCGACCACTTCGACCATGCGCGCCACGGCTTCGTGGGCGGCGCCATGATTTTTGCGGGCGCCACGGGCGGACGGCCCATCGTGCAGATGCCGCTTCCGCCCGACGCCCCGCGCTGGGGCAGCGGCTGGAAAAGCGCGGTGCGCGACCACTACGCCCATTCCAGCACGGTGGCCACCATGGGTTCCGTGATGTCGTACCGCGACCGCTATCTCGACCTGGACCCCACGTACCGCGACGCCCACGGCCTGCCGCTGCTGCGCATGACGTTCGACTGGCATCCAAATGAATATCGGATGACCGCGTTTACTTCCGCCCGCGCCGCTGAAATCGTGCGCGCGATGCGCCCCGAGCGCGTGACCCAGCACATCCTGCAGCCCGGCGACAACTACGATATCCGCGCTTACCAGTCCACGCACACGACGGGCGGCGCCATCATCGGCACCAATCCGACCAACAGCGTGCTCAATCGCTACTCGCAGTGCTGGGACGTGTCGAACGTGTTCGTGATGGGCGCGTCGTCGTTCCCGCAGAATATCGGCTACAACCCCACCGGCCTGGTGGCCGCGCTCACGTATTTCGCGGCCGCCAAAATCCGCTCCACTTACCTGAAGTCCCGCGGACCGCTGGTGCAGGCATGAAGCGCTCGCACATCCTCTTCTGCGCGATCGGCGTGGCAGCTGTGGGCCTGGCGGGCATGGTCGGCCTGACCCGCTGGTCGGACCTGCACGCCGGCGCATCGTTCGCGCCCACAGCGCAGCCGGCGCCGGTGGACCAGCAAACCATCGCCCGTGGCGCCTACCTGGCCAAAATGGGCGACTGCGCCGCCTGCCACAGCGTGGCAGGCAAGCCCGCGTTTGCGGGCGGGCTGCGCATGGAAACGCCGATCGGCGCCATCTACACCAGCAATATCACGCCCGACAACGAGCATGGCATCGGCCGCTACACGCTGGCCGACTTCGACCGCGCGCTGCGCTTTGGCGTGGCCAGGGGCCATACGCTGTATCCGGCCATGCCGTACAGCGCGTATTCGAGCACCACGCCCGCCGACGTGGCGGCGCTGTACGCATACTTCCGGCACGGCGTGCAGCCGGCCGCCACGCCCAACCGGGACAACGAGATTGTCTTCCCGCTGTCGATGCGCTGGCCGCTGACGCTATGGCGCTGGGTATTCGCGCCCGCCCCGCAGCCGTTCGTGGCGGCGCCGGGCAGCGACGCCGTGATCGCGCGCGGCGCCTACCTGGTGCAGGGCCTGGGCCATTGCGGCGACTGCCATACGGCGCGCGGGCCGGGCCTGCAGGTCAAGGCCCTCACCGCCGCCGACGGCGCCGACTACCTGGGCGGCGCGGCCATCGACGGCTGGCACGCGCCCAGCCTGCGCAACGGCGGCCCGGCCACCATCGGCGCCTGGAGCGAAGCGGACATCGTGCAATTCCTGCGCAGCGGCGTCAATCGGCACGGCATCGTATTCGCGTCGATGAGCGAGGTGGTGGTCAACAGCACCCAGCACATGACGCAGACGGATGCGATTGCCACCGCGCGCTTCCTCAAGTCGCTGCCGGCGGCGGGCGGCGCCGCCTCCAACCCGTCATACGCCTACGATCAGCGCACCGCTGCTGCGCTGAAAGGCGGGGACGCCAGCGCGCGGGGCGCCCGGCTGTATCTCGACAACTGCGCCGCGTGCCACCGGCCCGACGGCCGTGGCTACGAAGGCGTGTTCCCGGCGCTGGCGGGCAACCCGGTGGTGGCGGGCGACTCGGCGCAATCGGTAGTGCGCATCGTCCTGCAAGGCATGCAGACGCCGCGCACTGGCAGCACGCCGGCGCAGTTCACCATGCCCGCCTTTGCCTGGCGCCTGTCCGACCAGGACGTGGCCGATGTGGCCACGTTCGTGCGCACCGGCTGGGGCAACCGCGCGCCGGCCGTCGACGCGTCCACCGTCAAGACCGTCCGCGCCGGGTTGCCCGCCACCGCCCCACCTTGACGTCACATCGCCTGCAGCGCCGCCAGCGACTGTTCGTCGAGCCGCAGGCCCGCTGCCGCCACATTCTCGCGCAGGTGGGCCACCGACGACGTGCCGGGGATCACCAGCATATTCGGTGCGCGTTGCAGCAGCCACGCCAGCGCCACCTGCATGGGCGTTGCGTCCAGGGTGCGGGCCACGCGCGTGAGCGCATCGGACTGCAGCGGCGAGAAGCCGCCGAGCGGGAAGAACGGCACGTAGGCGATGCCCTGCGCGGCCAGGTCGTCGATCAGCGCATCGTCGTGGCGGTGGGCCAGGTTGTAGTGGTTCTGCACGCAGACGATGGGCGTGACGCGCTGCGCCTCGGCCACCTGCGCCGCATCGACGTTACTGAGGCCGATGTGGCGCACCAGCCCTTCCTGCTGCAGCCGCACCAGCGCATCGAGCGACTGCGCCAGCGACGAGCCGTCCGGGCCATCGAGGCCGGGCGCGCGCAGGTTGACCACGTCGAGCGCGTCGAGCTGCAGGTTGCGCAGGTTGGCGTGCACGGCGTCGCGCAGCTGCTGCGGCGACGCGGCCGGGTTCCACGAGCCGTCGGCGCCGCGCAGGAAGCCGATCTTGGTGACGATGGTGAGACCGTCGCGGTACGGGTGCAGCGCTTCGGCGATGATCTGGTTGGTGATGTGCGGACCGTAAAAGTCCGAGGTGTCGATGTGGTTCACGCCCAGTTCGACGGCCGCGCGCCGCACGGCCACGGCAGCGGCGCGGTCCTTCGGCGGCCCCATCACGTGCGGGCCGGCCAGTTGCATGGCGCCGTAGCCCATGCGGTGCAAGGCGATGCCGGTGCCGGCGGGGGTGTAGCGGTCGTTGGACAAGGTGGTCATGGCAGTTCCGTCAAATGGTTGGGATGAACACATGGTAGCGCGCCCGATACCATGTGATAATCGGGTCAATCCCGCACAGGCTGTACGACTATCCGCACAATGACTCCTGCAAACCACGTTAATCCCCCTTCGATGGCCGATCTGGCCACGTTTGCGCTGGTGGCGCAGCACCAGGGTTTTCGCCAGGCCGCGCGCGCCGGCGGGCAGTCGGCATCGGCGCTCAGCGAGGCCGTGCGCCGGCTCGAGCAGCAACTGGGCATTCGCCTGCTGCTGCGCACCACGCGCAGCGTGACGCCCACCGAGGCGGGCGCCCTGCTGCTGGCGCGCCTGCGTCCTGCGCTCGACGACGTGGCCGGCGCGCTTGACGTGCTCAACGAGATGC
>JBEVMD010000185.1:0-9183 GCA_040508835.1 Duganella sp.
GTTCGTTAAGTTCGTTAAGTTCGCCAAATATCACCGAATCCCACAGAGTCCGGGCGTCAGGAGCGTCGCTGCAACAGTCGGCAGCGTCAGGTTCAAGCGCCCGCAGTCAGCCGCAAGGCCACGCGGACGTTGCCTACCCGCGCTTCCACCAGGCCCGGTTCGGCCACGTCCACCGGCAGCGTCAGCGTGCCGGTGGTGATGACGGCGCCGCGCGGGATGGCGGTGCCCCGGCGCGCAAACTCCTGCCACAGGAATGCCAGCGCGTCGAAGGGCTGGGTGCGGTCGTCGCCCGCCAGTGCGTGCGAAATGACCTGGTCGTTGAAGCGCATGTCGACGTGGCCCGAAAACGCGGCCGTGCGCGAGACGTCCAGCGCGTCGCCGCGCACCAGTGCGTGAAAGCCCACGTTGTCGGCGGCAAAGCTGGGCTGGCCGACGGCCTTGCGGTCGACAAAGCGGCTGCGCACGACTTCGATGGCGGCAAACACGCCGTCGATCATGGTGGCGGCGTCGAACGGTTCGTCGGCAGGGCAGACGTCGAGCGCGAACGAGACCGCCACTTCCGCCTCCAGCGTCAAGGGCGCCTCGGGGCGCACCGGCAAGGTGGCGCCGGAAGCGATAATGCGGGACGGCACGATGGCGCCGATCAGCGGCACGGTGGGCAATGCGCCGCGTAGGCAGCGCGGCGAGGCGCCCGCGATTTTCCAGCCGACGACCGGTTCGCCTGATTGGTCCGGCAAGTCCCGCATGTCCAGCACGGCCGCCTGCACCAGGTAGCCATCGGCCACGGTGGCGGGACGCTCGTCGAGCGGCAACTCGATCAGCAGCTGGCCATCGCGGCCGGCGTCTTGCAGGCGCCGGGCGGCAGCGTCGGGATTAAAGGTGTAGTCGCTCATGCAGTCTCGCTTTCGGTCTCGTTATCCGTTGAGCCCGTATCCTACAGGATATGGTTGCATGCGCAGCGAGACGGCGGCGCTGCGCCAGGCCGACCGGCTGGCGATGGCCGTGGCATGGCACGGCCGGCCCGCCTTCGGTATAGTGCGTCATTATCTTGACGAATCCCGGAGCACCCATGCAGGCAAGACAGCAAGCCGAAGCCGTTACCATCGCCACGGACAGCGCGCAGTCCATCGGCGCCAGTCTGTGGACGGCGGCCAAGCCCGTGGCCGTGGTGCTGATCCATCCCGGCACCGCCATCGGCCAGCGCTATTACGAACCGTTTGCGCGCTACCTGACGGACCTCGGTTTTCACGCCGTCACCTACGACTATCGCGGCACGGGGCGCTCGCGGCCCGCCAGCCTGCGCGGCGTCGATGTCACCATGGCCGACTGGATCGAGCACGATGCGGCTGCCGTCACGCGCTGGGCGGCTGCGCGCTTTCCGGACCTGCCGCTGTTCGCGGTCGGTCACAGCCTCGGTGGTCACGCGGTGGCGTTGTCCGCTGCGACCGCCAGCTTGCGCGGCGCGGTGCTGGTGGCGTCGCACGCGGGCGCCACGGCGGGCGTCACCGGCGCGGCGGAGCGCGCGCGCATCTGGTGCGTGATGCGGGTACTGACGCCGGTCCTGTGCGCCGTGTTCGGCTACATGCCGCTCAAAAAACTCGGCCTGGGCGACGATCTGCCGGCCGGCGTGATGCGGCAATGGAGCCGCTGGACGGCGCTGCCGCGCTACTTCTTCGACGATCCGGCCATGGATGCGGCGGCGCGCATGGGCCGGGTCGCCATTCCGCTGCTGGTGCTCGGCTTTGACGACGACCCCTGGGCCAACCGCCGCGCGGTCGATGTGCTGATCGCACCGCTGGTGCAGGCGTCGGTCGAACGGCGCCACATCAAGCCGGCGCAGGCGGGCCTGAAAGCGATCGGCCACATGGGCTTTTTCCGCAACCGGTCGGCAGCGCCGCTGTGGCCGCAGGTAGGGCTGTGGCTGCACCAGCAGATGGCCACGGCCGGCGTGGACGGCAAGGCGGCGTGCCCCAGCCAGCAACCGGGCGACAACGGAGGACACGCCGGATGATCGCCATCGTCGTCGAAGACCCCGGCACCGCCGATGCGCTGCAAATGCTGGGCGAACTCTCGGCCGCGCTGCAGGCCATCACCGGCAGCAGCGGCGCCGCCTCGTTCGACGCCAACGATGTCCGCATCGCGGACGCCCGCTTCGTCGTGGCCCGCGACGAGGCTGGCACGCCGGTCGGTTGCGGCGCCTTCCGGCCGCTGGAGGCCGGCGTGGCCGAAATCAAGCGCATGTATGCGCGCAGTGGCCCGCCTGGCGTGCCCGGCGTCGGCTCGGCGATCCTGACGTTCCTGGAAGACCAGGCGCGTCACCTGGGCTTGCGCGCATTACGGCTGGAAACGCGGGTGGTCAACCGCAGGGCGGTCGCGTTCTATGCGCGGCACGGCTATGTGCGCATCCCCAATTTCGGCAAGTACGCGGGGAGGGCGGAAGCGGCCTGCTTCGAAAAACAGTTGCGCGCCTAAAACCCGCCTCCTTCCTTGCGGACAGGTTCCTGGGGCAGCATGTCGCGGATGGCGGCCACCACGATTTCCGGCGACGTCAGCGCCATCTGGTGGCTGGAATCGGCCACGATGCGCCGCGCGTTCGGATACATCGCGCGCACGGCGTCGCGCGTGGCGTCGTCGGTCCTGAACGCGCCGAAGTCGACCGCGATTGCCGTGCTCGATGTCGGCTGGTTGATCAGGCGCACCACCGGCTTGTCGTCGATGCCGGCAAGGCCCGCGACGACGGCGCCGGTGTCGTCGATGTGCTCGATCTCGCGCCACACGGTGCGCGAGAACGCCAGCCGGCCGGCCAGGCGCGTCATGAACGGAAAATCCTGCACGGGCTTGACGGTGCCGGGGTAGAGCGCGTCGATCAGCACCAGCCCCTTGACGTCCTCCGGGTATTTTCTGGCGAACAGTTGCATGTACAGGCCGCCCAGTGAATGGCCGACCAGCACGTATGGCGGCCGCAAGCCTTTGTAACGCAGCACGCGACGCAGTTCTTCGACGATGGTGAGGCCGTCGCGCGGCGTGTCGGCCGCCTCGCTGTTGCCGTAACCGGGGCGGTTGTAGGCAAACACGGTGGCGTCGCGCGCCACCAGCTCGGGCACGGTGCCCCATTTCTCGATGGTGTTGCGCGAGCCGCCTTCGAACACGACCACGTCCGCCGACGTGGGATGGCGCAAGGTCAGCGACTCCACCCGGCGGCCGGCGATGGTGTCGATCACCGCTGCGGTTGGTGTGGCTGGTGTAGCTGGTGTAGCTGGCGCGGCCGCCATGGCGCAGGCGCCGATCCACGCGACCGGCAGGATGGACAGCATCGGTGCGAACCGGAACATGGGCGTCTCCTTGAAAGAAAACGCCAGCATCGCCGACGGCGCCCGCGCGCGCAGCCGCCATGCGACGGATCGACAGCCGGCGCGACGAACGGCAAGCCGGCAGCGTCGAATTACATGGCCTTGAACAGGTGGACGAACGCCCGGCTCACCGGCAATTCGCCCGCGTGTCCCCGCATGCGCACGAATAAACGGCTGACGTCATCGCGGCGCGCACCGTCGAGCCACGCCAGGTTGATCACGGTGGACCGGTGTACCTGCCAGAATTGTTCGGGGTCGAGCTGGGCGATCAGTTCCGTGATCGTGGTGCGGATCAGGAATTCGCCGTCGCGCGTGTTGACGACCGTGTACTTGTCGTCGGCCCGGAAAAAACGCACGTTGCCGATGTCGATGTGGTGCGTGCGCTCGCCGTGGGACGCCAGAAGGTAGCGCAACCGGGGCCGTACGGGCACGTGCGTCAGCTGCTGTAGCGCCTGCGCCATGGCCGGGCCGGGCGGCGCAGCGGCGGGCGCCGCGCGCAGGCGCGCCACGGTGCGGGCCAGCCGTTCGGCGGCAACCGGCTTGAGGATGTAGTCGAGCGCGGCATGTTCGAACGCCTGCAGGGCAAATTCGTCATGGGCGGTGACAAACACCACGCGCGTGGCGCCTTCGATGCCTTGCGCCACTTCCAGGCCGGACAGTCCCGGCATCTGGATGTCGAGAAAGGCGAGGTCCGGCGCCAGCTCGGCGATGCGGGCGGCCGCATCGACGCCGTTGCGGGAAACATGGACGATGTCCAGCTCCGGCCACAGGGCCAGCAGCTGGTCGCCCAGGTAGCGGGCCAGTTGCGGTTCGTCGTCCGCAATCAGGGCGCGCGTCATGCGGCCAGCTCCGGCAGTGCCGACCCGTCGCTGCGCCGGTAGGGCAGGTCGAGCGCGGCTTCGGCGCCCGGCTCGCGCGCGTGCAGCGTCAGACTGGCGCCGGCTCCGAACCGGGTATGCAGGCGCGCGCGCAGGTTGGCCAGCGCCATGCCGGCGCCGGTGCCTGCACCGGCACCTACACCGGTACCCGCGCCGGCACCCACACCGGTACCCGCACCGGCACCTGCACCTGCACCGGTACCCGCAGCGGCGGGCGCACCGCTGCCGGCTGCGCGCAGACCGATGCCGTCGTCGAGCACCCGCACTTGCAGCCGCCCGCCGCGCACCGCGGCGTGGATCGTGATGCTGCCGCCGTCGAGCTTGGGCGCCAGGCCGTGACGGATGGCGTTTTCCACCAGCGGCTGCAGCATCAGCGGCGGCATCGCTGCCAGGCGCGCCTCGGCGCTGGCGTCGATGTGAAAGCGCAGCCGGTCCTCCATGCGGATCTGCAACAGCGTCAGGTATTGCCGGGCCATGCCCAGTTCCGCTTCGAGCGTGCTGTCGTTGCCGCGCAGCTGGGTCAGGCTGCCGCGCAGGTAGCCGGAGAAGGTCTCCAGCATGTGCTTGGCGCGCGGCGGATCGTAATCCATCAGGCTGTGGATCGTGGCCAGCGTGTTGAACAGCAGATGCGGTTCGATCTGTCCCTGCAACAGCCGTAGTCTCGCTTCCGTCGCTTCGCTTTGCAGCTGCTGCCGGCGCAGGCGCGCGCGCCACCACAGCCAGTTGATGGCCATGACAAACAGGATGAAGATGGCAAACTTGGTCAGCGCGGCAGGCAGCGAGATGAACATGCCCCACACGTTGAAGCCGACCAGGATCGGCACGATGGTAAAGCCGATGGTCATGCCGGCAATGATGCCAGCGAGCGCCAGGCCGCTCAGCGCCATGCCGGCGCGGATGTCGCGCACGTCGGCCATGCGCTCGACCAGCGGCGGCGGCAGCCAGCGCGCGGCCAGGCGCAGCACGCCGAACAGCGTGTGCACGATGCACAGGCAGATCACGATATTGGGCAGCAGCGACGCCCACCACCAGCCGGGCCGGTTCACCCGGCCGAACACCGCGACAAACGACATCAATCCCAGCGCGAGGGCAACGGCAATCAGCGACGCTGCCAGCAGGCGCGGCAGGGTCGGCACATCAGGGTGCCGACGCAACTCCCACAGCGAATGCCAGCCATGGCGCAAGGTGATGTTTCTGGTCATGCTGCCAGTGTAGCGGATGCTTGTTATATGAGCA
Source organism: Duganella sp. (assembly GCA_040508835.1). Taxonomy (GTDB): domain Bacteria; phylum Pseudomonadota; class Gammaproteobacteria; order Burkholderiales; family Burkholderiaceae_D; genus Rugamonas. Next base: position 5,465 of record JBEVMD010000185.1, read on the forward strand.
ATGTGCAGCAACGTGCAGCAACGAGCAGCAAGGATCGGCAAGGATCGGCGATGCAGGGCCGGGGCCCCGCATTGCCATGTCCCCGCATTGCCATACCCCGGGGCCGCCCCGGCGACGGCGGATTATCGCTTGGCCGGCAAGACCGGCAACTCGATATAACTTTGCGCCTCGCCCGCGTGGTGGATCGCGTTGTCGGCCACCACGCCGTCCTTCTCGCTCTCGTTCGGGCCGCCGGTGTTGAGGTTGCGCACGAATTTGGGGAAGTTGGACGACGTCACTTCCACCCGGATCCGGTGGCCGGCCGCAAACTGGTTGGCGGTGGTCATCGGCGTCGGGTGGATGGTGTAGGTGGCGCCCGGCGTCATCATTTCCGGCTTGTCGTAGCCGTTGCGGTAGCGGGCGCGGAAGATGGTGTCGGCAATGATCAGCGCCGTGCCGTCGGGCGCCACGTCCACCAGCTTCACGGCAAAGTCGGTGTCTTTCGCGCTGGACGACACTTTCAGCACGGCCTCCACGTAGCCCACCACGTCCACCGGTTTGGGCAGCGGGTCGCTAGAGTACACCAGCACGTCGCTGCGCGACTCGATCTGGCGCTGGTCGAACGCGCCCGGCACCACCACGCCGCCGTTGCAGCAGTCGCCGCCGCCGATGGTCTGCACCGGGTTCAGCGGGTCGTAGCGGTAGCGGTCGGGCGCTTCCGACGCCGGCGCCGCGTCGGTCGCCAGGCGGCCGTCGCCGTACAGCGAATTGGCCTGGCCGCCCGAGCGCAGGTACAGGCGCAGCGGCTTGACGTCCTGCGGCGGCCATTGGGCCGCGCTCTGCCAGCGGTTGGCGCCCATCAGGTAGTACTGCACCCGGGGCGTGGACGCCGGGAAGGCCTTGGGTTTGCCCTTGAGCCAGCGGTCGAACCAGCCGTACAAGGCGCCGTCGACGTCGAAGCTGGTGTCGCCCAGGTCGCGTTCGCCGACGACCGTGTTCGGGCCCAGCTTGGAAAACTGGCAGTGCGGCACGGGCGCAATCACGGCGTACTGGTTGGCGCTCGCTTCCTGGTCCGTGTTGGCGGTGCGGGCGATATTGAACAGCTCCATGTTCGGGCCGATCGAGACGTCGTACCAGGTGTTGAACCACAGCGCCGGCACACCCCATCCCATGCCTTCATGGTACAGGCCGCCCTTGTTCCAGGCGGGATCGGCCGGCGTGCGGGCAATCAGCTCTTCGAACGTGGCGGGCGGTTCGCCCAGGTCGGTGAGCATCCGGTCCACGGGCAGGTGCTTGATCTGCTTGTTCCAGTCCACCTTGGGCTTGGTGGCGTCGAGGTCGTTATAGGCTTCGATGCGGGCGCGCAGCTTCTCGTCGGTGAGCGTGGCGGGCAGTTGGGCCCGCAGCGGGTTGTCCACGCCGTACAGCCACACGAAGAACAGGTTGCGCGGCACGCCGCCCGTGTACCAGTTGCCTTGTTCCTGGAAGCGGCCCACCTTGCCGATGCCGGCGCCGGCCGACATCGGCACCATGGCCGCGTGCGCTGGGTGGTTCATGCCGGCCAGGGCCAGCTGCCATTCGGCCGACGACGAGCAGCCGAGCGTACCGACCTTGCCGTTCGACCAGGGCTGGGCGGCGATCCACGTCAGCGCATCGTAGCCGTCCGTTTGCGGGTGGCCGAGGATTTCCCATTGGCCCTGCGAGAAGTAACGGCCGCGCTCGTTCTGCACGATGAACGTGTAGCCGCGCTTGACCGATTCCAGCACGTAGCGCAGCGTCGGGCCGCGCAGCTTGTGCTCGTTGTAGGGCGTGCGCCACAAAATCACGGGTTGCTTCGCTTGCGGGTTTTTCGGCGTATAGATGTCGGTGGACAGGGCCACGCCGTCGCGCATCGGCACCATCACGCCCAGGCGCGCGACGGCCGTTTGCGCCAGTTCGGCTTCCTGCGCGGCCGGGCTGTACTTGGCATAATCCTGCGCGGCCACCAGGCCGGCGGCGTGGGACAACACGAGCGTGACTGCGACGAGCTTGACGGTATTCTTTTTCAAAATAGTTTTTCCTGTAATGGCGCTGATGAGACAATAACCGGGTTGTTTTCACGATGCAACATCCATGCCAACCGTGTTCCACTATTTATCGTTCAGGGGTCCCATGCACCGCTCCAGCACCAGGCTATCCGGCACCAGGCGGTCCGGCCATGCAACCCGACGCGCCTGCCTGTGGGCAGCATGGCTGGCGCTGGCCGCGCCTGCGGTCCACGCCCAGCAACAGGACCCCGCGCCCGCACCCGGTTTGCCGTTATGGGAAATCGGCCTGTTCGGCGGCGCCGCCTCCACGCCCGCGTATCCGGGTTCCGACGACCGTTCGACCCGGGCGCTGGTGCTGCCGATGGTGATCTATCGCGGCCAGGTCATCCGCGCCGACCGGTCCGGCGTGGGGGCGCGCCTGGTCCGTACCGACCGGGTGGAGCTGGACGTGGGGTTCGCCGTTTCGCTGCCGGCCAGGTCGGGCGACGTCAAGGCGCGCGAGGGCATGCCCGACCTGGCGTCGCTGCTGGAATTCGGCCCGCGCATAAAAGTGCTGCTGGCCGAGCCGAGCGACACCAGCCGGGTGCGGCTGGAGCTGCCGCTGCGGGTGCCGGTGGAACTGAGAAGCGGTTTCCAACGGCAGGGGCTGGTGTTCGAGCCGCGCCTGGTCTACGAGGCCGGCGACGCCAGCGGCCGGTGGCAGGCGGACGCCAACGTTGGCGCCGTGTTCGGCAACGCCAGACTGCACCGGTATTTTTACGACGTGGCGCCGGCATACGCGACCGCGTCGCGCCCGCCATACGCGGCGTCGGGCGGGCTGATGATGACCCGGCTGGGCCTGAGCCTGTCGCGCCGCCTCTCGCCCGACTGGCGCGTGTTCGGTTTTACCCGGTACGACAACTACCGTCATGCGCGCAACCGCGACAGCCCGCTGTTCCGCCGGGACAGCGGGCTGTCGGTGGGACTGGGGTTCACGTGGACCGTGCACCGGTCGGCAGCGCGGGCATGGGAGTAAGCGTTGCAGTTTACTTCATGAAATAGCCGGTCCCTGTCAGTTCTGCCGCCATTCCGGTATCATTCGGTATGCATACTAATTCTTTCCAACCTTTTATTATTGGCGTCGCTGGCGGTAGCGGCAGCGGCAAGTCCACCGTTTCCCAGCAGGTTCTCTCTGCGTTCGGCGCCGACATGGTGTCGGTCGTGATGCAGGACGATTACTATTCCGACCAGACCCATCTGACCCCGGAAGTGCGCCGCGAGCAAAATTACGACCACCCGAATGCGTTCGAGTGGCCGTTGCTGGTACAGCACGTGGAAGCCCTGCGCAATGGCCAGTCCATCGAGATGCCCGAGTACGATTTCACGCTGCACAACCGTTCCGATCGCACCATTTCCGTCAAGCCGGCCCCGGTCATCGTGATCGAGGGCCTGTTCGCCCTGTACGACGAGGCGCTGCGCGACATGATGTCGCTGAAGATTTTTGTCGATACGGCGTCCGACGTGCGCTTCATCCGCCGCATGCAGCGCGATATCACCGAGCGTGGCCGCTCGGTGGACAGCGTGGTGGGCCAGTACATGGAAACCGTGCGCCCGATGCACAAGCAGTTCATCGAACCCACCAAGCGCAATGCCGACATCATTTTCCCGCACGGCGCCAACGGCCCGGCAGTGGACATGATCGTGACCAAGGTGGCCAGCATTATCGGCCAGTTG
>JBEVMD010000188.1:0-3130 GCA_040508835.1 Duganella sp.
CACTTCGAAGTTATTACACTGGAGGACCACGGTGACGATGTTCTTGCCGATGTCGTGGACGTCGCCCTTCACGGTGGCCATCACGATCTTGCCCTTCGGCTTGGCGACGATGCCGGTGCGCTTTTCCTCGGCCAGCTTTTCTTCCTCAATGTACGGGATCAGGTGGGCCACGGCCTGCTTCATCACCCGCGCGGACTTGACCACCTGCGGCAGGAACATCTTGCCCTGGCCGAACAGGTCGCCCACGATGTTCATGCCGTCCATGAGCGGACCTTCGATCACGTGGATCGGGCGGCCGTTGGCGGCCAGCACCTGCTGGCGCATCTCCTCGGTGTCGTCGGTGATGAACTGGGTGATGCCGTGCACCAGCGCGTGCGCCAGGCGTTTTTCCACGGGCGCGTCGCGCCATTCGAGGTTTTGCGCGTCCTGCTTGCCGGCGCCGGCCTTCAGCGTGCCGGCAATGTCGATCATGCGCTCGGTGGCGTCGTCGCGGCGATTGAGCACCACGTCTTCCACGCGCTCGCGCAGCTCGGCCGGCAGGTCGTCGTACACGCCCACCTTGCCGGCGTTGACGATCCCCATGGTCATGCCGGCCTTGATGGCGTGGTACAGGAACACGGTGTGGATCGCTTCGCGCGCCGGATCGTTGCCGCGGAACGAGAACGACACGTTCGACACGCCGCCCGAGATTTTCGCGTGCGGCAGGTTGTCCTTGATCCAGCGCGTGGCGTTGATGAAGTCCACTGCGTAGTTGTTGTGCTCTTCGATGCCGGTGGCAACCGCGAAGATGTTCGGATCGAAAATGATGTCCTCGGGCGGGAAGCCCACGCGGTCCACCAGCAGGCGGTAGGCGCGTTCGCAGATTTCGATCTTGCGCTCGAACGTGTCGGCCTGGCCCTTTTCGTCGAACGCCATCACGATCACGGCGGCGCCGTAGGCCAGGCACAGTTTCGCCTGGCGGATGAATTCTTCCTCGCCTTCCTTCATCGAGATCGAGTTGACGATGGACTTACCCTGCACGCACTTGAGGCCCGCCTCGATCACCGACCATTTCGATGAGTCGATCATGATCGGCACGCGCGAGATATCGGGTTCGGACGCGATGAGGTTGAGGAAGCGGGTCATGGCCGCCAGCGAGTCGAGCATCGCTTCGTCCATGTTGATGTCGATGACCTGGGCGCCGTTTTCCACCTGCTGGCGCGCCACGCTCAACGCTTCGTCGTACTGCTCGTTGAGGATCATGCGTGCGAACGCCTTGGAGCCCGTGACGTTGGTGCGCTCACCGACGTTGACGAACAGCGAGTTCTCGTCGATGGTAAACGGTTCGAGGCCCGACAGACGCTGCGCGACCGGCACCACGGGCACGGTGCGCGGTTCGGTCTTCGATAAAATCTCGCCGATGGCGGCAATGTGATCGGGCGTGGTGCCGCAGCAGCCGCCGGCGATATTGATAAAACCCGCTTCGGCAAATTCGCGCAGCAGGGCCGAGGTGTCGGCCGGCAGTTCGTCGAAGCCCGTGTCGCTCATCGGGTTGGGCAGGCCGGCGTTAGGATAAATGCACACGAAGGTATCGGCAATCTGCGACAGCTCCTGCGCGTAGGGGCGCATCAGCGCCGCACCGAGCGCGCAATTGAGGCCGATGGTGAGCGGGCGCGCGTGGCGCACCGAGTTCCAGAAGGCGGGCACGGTCTGGCCGGACAGGATGCGGCCCGACGCATCGGTCACGGTCCCCGAGATCATCAGGGGCAGGCGTTCCTGGTCCGGGTGCTCGTCGTAAAATTTTTCGATCGCGAACAGCGCGGCCTTGCAGTTCAGGGTATCGAAAATGGTTTCCACCAGCAGCACGTCCACGCCGCCTTCGACCAGCGCGCGGGTTTGCTCGTGGTACGCAGCCACCAGCTGGTCGAACGTGACGTTGCGCGCGGCGGGGTCGTTCACGTCCGGCGAGATCGACGCGGTTTTTGGCGTGGGCCCCAGCGCGCCGGCCACGAAGCGCGGCTTGTCGGCGCTGCTGTACTTGTCGCACGCGGCGCGCGCCAGCTTGGCCGCCTGCAGATTCATCTCGTAGGCCAGGTGGGCCATGTGGTAGTCGTCCTGCGCGATCGACGTGGCGCCGAAGGTATTGGTTTCGATCAGGTCGGCGCCGGCGGCCAGGTAGCGCTCGTGGATCTCCTGGATGATCTGCGGCTGGGTCAGCGTGAGCAGCTCGTTGTTCCCCTTGACAAACAGCTCGCGCGCGCCGCTGTCGGCCGGCGCCGCGAAGTCGATGAAACGCCCTTGCGGGCCGCCGCGATACGCCACTTCATCGAGCTTGTACTGCTGGATGATGGTGCCCATCGCGCCGTCGAGGATCATGATGCGGCGCGCGAGAATCTCGCGCAGCTGGGCATCGGCCTTGGACATGACGGGACGGGACACGTTGTTATTCATTTGGTACTTTCTGAGGACGAGGGGCAGGGCGAGGTGGGGCATCGCCGGTCTAAAATTATACGGCATTGCTGAATAAGCTTCCGCCGGCCGCAGCATTCAAGCAACAATCTCCTGTTTTGCCAAGGTTGCTGGTGGCTTATACTGCGGGTTCGCCATTCAAGTACGCAGGAGAAGTCCGATGTCCCATTCTGATGTGATGCGCCGTGCCGCCATGGCCGCAATGCTGGTGTTTGCCTTCCACGCCCATGCCGAGAGTTTTGTCTCGTCCGCATCCAGCGCCGGTTCGGCGTCGAGCGGCAGCATTTCCGATTCGCTCAACGATTCGAGCAACAGCTCCAGCGGCGACAAGCGCAAGGTGGCCGACGGTCGTTACCGCATCATCGACATCGGCATCACCCCCGACCGTGCCGATCGCACCCGCATCACCATGCAGCTGGAGGGCGGGCTGCAGAACCGCGTGGTGCTGGACCTGCCGGCGGCCACGTTCGCGCAGCAGCACCTGGACAAGGGCGACGCCCTGTACGCGCAGAACCGCATCTATGGCATCGAATTCGGCAAGCCCGATGGCCGCCAGCCGTTCTACCTGGTGCTGGCCGACGAGTGGTATGGCGAACTGGCCTCGCGCCCGGTCACGCTGTAACGCCTTGAAGCTGTTTGCCACGCTGGCGCTGGCCTGGCTGTCGGTTGCCGGCTACGCCCA
>JBEVMD010000189.1:0-11821 GCA_040508835.1 Duganella sp.
AGCAGCAGTGGCGACTTCAAGCCATCCAGGTGCGCTAGCACGCCGCTTTGCTCGTAGGCTTGCGGATTCTGCTGCGGCGTGGCGCCGACGAATTGCTCGGTGTAGTGGGTGTCGTACAGTGCCCAGTCGGTCACCGGTGCCACCGATACGCCCATCGCGATCTTGTTCGAGCCCGCTTCCAGCAGGCGCAGCGTCATGAAGCCGCCATAGCTCCAGCCGAACACGCCGATGCGCTTGGCATCGACAAAGCTTTGCTGGCCCAGCCATTCGATGCCGGTCAGCTGATCTTCCACTTCGACCTTGCCCATGTCCAGGTAGATGGCATCGGTAAAGGCGCGCTCGCGGCGGCTCGAACCACGGTTGTCCAGGCGCCAGACCACAAAGCCCTGCTGCGCCATGTACTGGTCGAACAGGTTGCCCCATTTGCGCGCCACGTGCTGCGCGCCAGGGCCGCCGTACGTGGACAGGAATACCGGGTATTTCTTGGACGGATCGAAACCGGACGGCTTGGTGATCGAGTAGTACAGCGTCTGGCCGTCTTTCGACTTGATGGTGCCGTATTCGGGACGCAGGTGCGCATCGAGGTATTTCGCATACGGATGGCTGGCGTTGAGTTCGTTATGTTCGAGCCAGCTGATCATGCTGCCGTCGGGACGGCGGATGCTCACCTGCGGCGGCGTGTTCGGATCGGAGTACGTGTCCACGAACACTTCGCCATTGCCGGCAAAGTTCGAGTCGTGCCAGCCGTCGCCTTGCGTGATGCGGGCAGGCTGGTCGGCGGTGGAGCCGTCGAGTTTCAATGCGTAGGTCTGGCTGTCGATCACCGCGTCGCGGTTCGACTGCACGAATACGCGGCCCGATTTTTCATCGATGGCCAGCAGGCGATCGACGCCCCATTCGCCGCGCGAGATCGGGTGCAGCAGCTTGCCGTCCATGTCGTACAGGTACAGGTGCTTGCGGCCCGTGCGTTCCGACGCCCACACGAACCCTTTGCCCTTGGCCAGGAAACGCAGGTCGTCAAAGATGTTCACCCAGGTCTTTGAGGTTTCGGTAACGAGCACGCGCTGCGCCAGCGAGGCGGCATCGACCGAGATCAGTTCCAGCTTTTTCTGGTCGCGGGTCTGGCGCTGGAACAGCAGCGCTTTGCTGTCGCTGCTCCAGTCGGCGCGCACCAGATAAATGTCCTGCTCGGTGCCGAGATCGACGTTGCGAATCTCGCCCGTGGTGGGCGAGACGATCTTCAGTTGCACGGTCGCATTCGGATCGCCGGCGGCAGGGTAGCGCTGGTCGATCACGTCGGTGCGGTCCGCATAGATTTCGAAACGGCGCGCCACCGGCACCTGCGCTTCATCGTAGCGTTTGTACGCGATGGCGGAGTCGTCCGGCGACCAGTAGTAGCCGGTGGTCTGGTGCATTTCTTCCTGCGCCACGAACTCTGCTTCGCCGTTGTGGATGGTGCCCGTGCCGTCGGTGGTGAGCTGGCGTTCCTTGCTGGTGGTCAGGTCGATCACGAACAGGTTCTGGTCGCGCACGAACGACACGTAGCGGCCCTTGGGCGAAATTTTCGGATCGAGCACATTGCCCTTGGCCACCAGGCGGGCGGCGTCGGGCTTGCTGGCGTCGATCAGGTACAGATTGCCGGCGATCGGCACCAGCAGCTGCTTGCCGTCCGGCGACCAGCTGTAGTTGAGGATACCCTTGAGGGCCGCCGTGCGCGCGCGCTCGCGGCGGGCTTTTTCAGCGTCGGACAGGTTTTCTTCCGGCACCAGGGTCTTGGAATCGACCAGGCGGTGCGTGGATTTATTCTTCAGGTTGTATTCCCACAGGTCCAGCTGGAACTGGTTGTCGTCGCGGCCTTTCAGGAACGTGACACGGGCGCCGTCAGGCGAGACCTTCAGGTTGCGCACGCCGGGACCGCTGAGCGACGGGTCGGAATGGATGCGGTCCAGGGTGAGTTTTTCGGCAGCAGCGTGACCGCCGGCCAGCAAGGCAACGGCCGTCAATGGAGCGAGAATAAAGCGCATGAAGAAGTGTCTCGTGGTGTGGGCAATCCAAGACGATACCAGACTGGCACAGTCGTGGCGAGGTGGCAATGTTCTGAATAAAACGATCAATACCGTTTTTCATTTGGCGGGCGGTGCGGGTGCATGCAAGCTGTCAGCCGTCGATCCGTCATTCCCGCGCAGGCGCGAATGACGAAGCGGCGTGGCGGCACGGCGTTGCGCCTTGGCGCTACGCAAGCTGCTCTCTCACCCGCGCCACCGACAACCGCTGCAGCGCCCAGCTCAGCAGTACCGCCGCCACCGTCAATCCCACCACCAGCCCGATCCAGAAACCGGACGCGGCCATTGGCTGCGCCGGCGCCCACGGCAGCCATGGCGGCGCCAGGCCCAGCCAGCAGCCGATGGGCAGCGCGAAACCCCAGAACGCCAGCACCTGGATCTGCATCGGCTGGCGCGACACCTTATAGCCGCGCAGCGCGCACGATGCGGCCACCTGCGTGGAATCGCTCAACTGGAACAGCGCTGCAAACAGCAGCAGGTGCGAGCACAGCGCCTGCACCGCCGGGTCCGACGTGTACGCGCGCGCGATCTGGTCGCGGCACAGCACGATAAAAACCGCCGACAGCACGCCGAACGCGAGCGACATCCACACGCCCACCCACGCCACGAACCGCGCTCGCACCAGCTGGCCTTCGCCCACCGACTGTCCCACGCGCGTGATCAGCGCGATGCCAAAGCTGAGCGGCACCATGAACACCAGCGACGTAAAATTAAGCGCGATCTGGTGCGACGAAATCTGCACCACGCCATAGCGCGCCACCAGCAGGCTCACTGCCCCAAACGCGCTGACCTCGGCAAAATAACTGATCCCGATCGGCACCCCGAGGCGCAGCATCGAACGGATTTCCGGCCAGTGCGGCCCCTCCCAGTGCGTGAACGGATACGTGGCGCGGTAGGCGGGTGCGTATTTCACCCAGGCCAGCATGGCCGCCAGCATGATCCACATGCTCAGCGCGGTCGATACGGCGCAGCCCACGCCGCCCAGCCGCGGCATGCCCCAGTTGCCGAACACCAGCAGCCAGTTGACGCACACGTTGACCAGCAGTCCCAGGATGGCAATGATCATCACCGGCCGGGTTTCATTGATGCTGGTGCTGTAGCCGTACAGCGCGCGGTACGCGGCAAACGGCGGCAGGCCCAGGCTGATGATGTGCACGAACAGCTCGGCCTGGTGCTGCACGTGCGGCGCCAGGTATAAATGGTCGAACAGCAGCGTGGCGATATTGGCCAGGATCATGGCGATCGCGCCCACGCCCAGCGACTTCCACAGCGACTGCCGCACCGCGTGCGGTACCCGGGCCACGTCGCCGGCGCCGATGTCGTGCGCGACGATGCTGTTAATGGCCATCATGGTGCCGCTCACGGTGACCAGGATGATGGACCAGATCGACGCGCCCAGCGACACGGCCGCCAGTTCGTCGGCGCTGGTGTGGCCGGTCATGGCAACGTCGGCCACGCCCATGCCCACCGTGGCCAGCTGGCCGATCAGCATGGGCCAGGCCAGCTTCCACAGGGCGGCGGCTTCGGTGCGGATGTTGGGGAGGGTGAACGTGTGCGGCATCGGAGAATAACAAAATGGCAAAATAGCAGAACCCGGATTCTACCGCTTGCAACGTTGTTTCGTTGCAATTTGTTGCAAATCCGTGTAGTCGGCGTTATAACCTCGAACGTTATACCTTTGTCTGCAACTTCAGACAGAACCTTGTCTACTTGAAAATCATGAAAAAACTCATATCTATTGTTGCGTTCGCAAGTTCGGCCCTGGCGGGCGTGGCCGCGCACGCAGGCGAAATCGCCTTGTTCACCGATGACAACTTCCGCGGGCCGTCGATCACGTTGCGCGATAGCGTGCCCGACCTGGTACGCCGCGGCTTCAACGACCGCGCATCGAGCGTGGTGGTACGCTCGGGCACGTGGGAATTGTGCGAGCATGCCAATTTCGGCGGCCAGTGCCGGGTGCTCGAGCGCGGCGAATATCGCCGGCTGGAAGGTTTTAACGACGAGGTATCGTCGGTGCGCGAGATCCAGGATCGCGGCGGCGATAGGGGCCGTGACCGTGGGGACCGCAACGGCTGGGGCGGCGGCGGTCGCGGCGACCGCCGTGACGAATCGGTGACCATGTTCGAGCAGGCCGATTTCCGCGGGCGCCAGGTCGAGCTGAACCGCGATATCCGCACGCTCAACGATGTCGGTTTCAACGACCGTGCCGGTTCGATCATCGTGCGCGACGGCGTATGGGAAGCATGCGAGGACGCCGATTACCGCGGCCGCTGCATGACCTTGCGCCCGGGACGTTACGACCACCTGGACCGCATGAACAACAATATTTCTTCGCTGCGCAGGGTGCGCTGAGCAGCGGCCTCACAGGCGCTGACCTCCGCCGCTTTTGGGGTAGACTGGCGGAGGAAGCGACAACGAGGACAGCGACTGTGGAATACAAGGATTATTACCAGACCCTTGGCGTGGCAAAAACAGCGTCCGAGGATGACATCAAAAAAGCGTACCGCAAGCTGGTACGTAAATACCATCCCGACGTCAGCAAAGAGCCTGACGCCCAGAAGAAAACCCAGGACCTCAACGAGGCCTACGGCGTGCTGGGCGACGCGGAAAAGCGCGCCGCCTACGACGACCTGGGGCGCGGCCAGCAGTACCGGGCGGGGCAGGAGTTCCGGCCGCCACCCGGTTGGGGGCGCGGCACCGCCGGCGGCATGGGCGGGCAGGGCGGCCAGGGCTTCGGCAACGCCGATCCCAGCGACTTTTTCTCCGACCTGTTCGCCAACTTCGGTGGTGCCGGCGGCGGCGGGCGCCGGCGCGCCTATCAGCCGCAAAAGGGCGACGATACCCACGCCAGCATCACCATCGACCTGGTGGACGCCTACCAGGGCGCCACCCGCAAGATCGGCCTGACCGTGGCCGAGCGTGACGAGCACGACCGTATCTTCACGCGCGAGCGCACGCTCAGCGTCAACATCCCGAAAGGGGTGACGGCCGGCCAGCAACTGCGCCTGACGGGGCAAGGCCAGAACGGCGAGGCGGGACCGGGCGACCTGTATCTGGAAATCCAGTTCAGCGCCAATCCGCGCTACCGTATCGACGGCCGCGATGTCTACCAGACGGTGCCGGTTACGCCATGGGAAATGGCGCTGGGCGGCGACATCGAAGTGACCACGCCGTCGGGCAAGGTCAACGTCACGGTGCCGGCCGGTTCGCAAACGGGCCGCAAGCTGCGCCTGCGCGGACGCGGCATTCCGGGCAAGGAAGCGGGCGATTTGTACCTGCTGCTCGAAGTGGCGCTGCCGCCGGCCACGACCGACAAGGCAAAAGAACTGTATCAGCAGATGGCGCGCGACCTGGCCTTCAATCCGCGCGCGGGAGGATGACAGATGGACGCAAGCAAGCAAGCAGCCGCGGTGACGGTCACCGCCGTGGTCATCGATGAAGCCGCATTGACGCTGGAAGAACTGGCGCATGCGTGCGCCGTGGAGCCGGAATGGGTGGTGCAGCACGTGCGCACCGGCGTCCTGCTCGACGCCGCCTCGGACAACCACCTGGCCTGGCGCTTTACCAGCACCGACCTGGTGCGCGCCCGGCGGCTGTACCAGGTCGAGCGCGACTTCGACGCCAACGACGACGTGGCCGCGCTGGTGGTGGACTTGTCGGAGGAAATCTCGCGCCTGCGCTGCAAGCTCAACGCTGCCGGAGTGAAATAGGCGCTGGCGCTGCCGGGCGGGCGCCGGACGGCGCATTGCCTGCGCGCGCCCGGTCGGCGCGGGCCGGGTCGCCCGCCATGTCGCTCGCCGGGCCGTCATTGAGCTGCCGGTAAAAATGGCCGGGTTCGTCGCCGGCGTGGTACGGCTGCGGCGCGTCCGGCGCCAGGCCGGCGTCGGTCTCGGCGTGTTCGAGGTCGAGGAACTGCTGCATCAGCCAGCGCGTGGCCGGGCCCGGCTCTTCGTCGCCGCGCCGGATCACGTACAGCGGGAAGCTGAACGAGCTGCCTTCGCTCACGTCCAGCTGCACCAGTCGGCCCGCCTCCAGGTCCCAGTGCACGAACTCCACCGGCATATTGCCCCAGCCTATGCCGCTGCGCAGCAGCGCATGCTTGGAGCTGAGGTCGCCCAGGCGCCAGTCGCGCAAGGCCATCACGCCGAAATCCTGGCCCTGGGTGAGGGTGCTGCGGTCGGTCAGCACCAGCTGGGTATGCTCGCGCAGCACCGAGCTCGGTATCTTGCCCTCGATCCGCGCCAGCGGATGCTCGGGCGACGCCACCGGCACCATGGTCACGTGGCCGCAGCTCTGGCGTTCGATGGTGTCGGGCGTGCCCGGCATCCAGCCGCTCACGCCGATCTTGCACGTGCCTTCCATCACCAGCTGCGTGACGGCGCCCAGCGCTTCGGTGCGCAGCCGCATCGAGACGGTGGGAAATTCCTTCTGGAATGCGTGCAGGATGCGCACCAGTTTGCACGTCGAAAACATCACATCGACCACGATCGATACTTCCGCCTCCAGCCCCGACGACAGCGCCTTGGCGCGCGCGCGCATGCCGTCGACCTTGAGCGACACGGCGCGGGCATCGGCCAGCAGCGCCTTGCCGGCCTCGGTCAGCACGGGTTTGCGCTTGCTGCGGTCGAGCAATTCGACGTTCAGCTGTTCTTCCAGGTTGCCGATGGTATAGCTGATTACCGATTGCGTGCGGTGCAGTGCGCGGGCCGCATGGGCAAAGCCGCCATGGTCGATCACGGCAATAAAGACCCGTAACTGGTCGAGGGAGGGAAGGCCGGGATCGCGCATGGAGTGCTCCTTATCGAGAATATCGATAGATATCATTGAAATTTGGGGTATTCCCTCGATACTAAACCCGTTCTATGATGCATGCAACTAACCAACTTCTGGAGCACATCATGGCAACCTTACTTCACATCGATAGCAGCATTCGTCACGCCGGCTCGTTGTCGCGCCAGCTGGGCGGCGAGTTCGTAGCAAAATGGAAAGCCGCCAACCCGTCGGGCACCGTGGTGGCGCGCGACGTGGCCGCCAACCCGCTGCCGCACGTGAGCGAGCAACTGATGGGCGCGTACTTCACGCCAGCCGAGCAGCGCAATGCCGACCAGGCGTACGCGATCAAGACTTCCGACGTCCTGGTCGATGAGCTGATTGCCGCCGACACCATCGTGATCGGCGCGCCAATGTACAACTTCTCCATCGGTTCAAGCCTGAAAGCCTGGGTGGACCACGTGGCCCGTGCCGGCCGCACGTTCCAGTATGGCGCCAACGGTCCTGAAGGCCTGCTGACCGGTAAAAAAGTCGTGGTGTTCGTGGCCAGCGGCGGCGTGTACAGCGAAGGTCCTGCTGCCGCGTACGATCACGTCACCACCTACCTGCGCGCCGTGCTCGGCTTCCTGGGCCTGACGGACATCACCTTTGTTGTGGCCGAAGGCGTGGCCATGGGTGAAGCTGCCGTTGCCGCAGCCCTGGCCAAGGGCCGCGCCGGCATCGACGCCATCGCCGTGTAAGCAGGCAACCTGTTTTAACGATGCAAGCCCCGCACGACGGGGCTTCGTCGTTGCTGCGCTATCATGTAAGCGATACCGTCTTCCGGAGTTTTATATGACACGCCAGCTGCACCTGTTGATCATCGACCCGCAAAACGATTTTTGCGATTTGCCGCCTGCCTATCTGCCGGTCGATCCCGCCAGCGGCGCACCGCATGCGTCCGCCTTGCCGGTGCCCGGCGCCCACGCCGACATGCAGCGCCTGGCGCGCCTGATCGACCAGGGCCGCGACGGCCTGTCCGCCATCAGCATCACGCTCGACTCGCACCACCGCTTCGACATCGCCCATCCCACGTTCTGGCACGGCCATGATGGGCAACCGGTGGCGCCGTTCACGGAAATCACGGCCGCCCAGGTGCGTGACGGCCGGTTCGCGCCGCGCGATCCCGCCCACCTGGCGCGCGCCTTGAACTATCTCGACCGCCTGGAAGCGGCGGGACGCTACACGCTGATGGTGTGGCCCGTGCATTGCGAGATCGGCAGCTGGGGCCACAACGTCCATCGCGACGTGCGCGCCGCCTACAACGGCTGGGAGGACGTCACGGGCCGCATGGTCACCAAGCTGGTCAAGGGTTCCAACCCGTGGACCGAGCATTATTCCGCCGTGATGGCCGAAGTACCGTACGACGACGATCCCGACACGCAGTTCAACACGGCCTTTGTCGACATGCTGGCAACCGCCGACGCGATCTACGTGGCGGGCGAGGCCGGCAGTCATTGCGTGAAGGCCACCGTGGAGCACATTGCCGACTATGTCGGCGCGGCCGCATCGAAGCTGGTGCTGATCACCGACTGCATCAGTCCGGTAACGGGATTCGACGCCCAGTACCAGCAATTTTTGCAGGCCATGCAGGCGCGCGGCGTGCGGCTGATGCAGTCGGGCGACGTGCTGCCCACGCTGCGCGCCAACGCAAGCAGTTGAGCCTGCCTACACGTTTAACTGCGATGGCGTAAGATCACGGTCATCAGCAATTTGGAGACCTCATGAACCAGCCCATCGTCCGCAGCTTGCTGGAGACCGATTTATATAAATTCACCATGTGGCAGGCCCTGCTGCATGGTCATCCCAACGCCCACACCGAATACGAATTTGTCTGCCGTAACACGCCAGACTATCCGCTGACGGCGCTGATCGACGAGATCGAACGCGAACTCGACCACCTGTGCTCGATGAGTTTCCGCGACGACGAACTCGATTACCTGCGCGCGCTGCGCTACATTAAAAGCGACTTCGTCGACTTCCTGACCGTGTTCCGCTTCCAGCGCAAGTTCATCGACGTCAAGGCCGTGGGCGACGCGCTGGTGATCCACGCGGCTGGCCCGCAGGTGCACGTGATGGGCTTTGAAATTTACGTGCTGTACATCGTCAACGAGCTGTACTTCCGCCGCTTCGACCAGCAGGCCGCGCTGGCGGAAGGACGCCGCCGCCTGACCGACAAGATCGTGCTGCTCAAGCAATTCGGCGTCAGCGAACCGCAGCGCCTGAACCCGTTCGAGTTTTCCGACTTCGGCGTACGGCGCCGCTTTTCGGGCGCGTGGCACGACGAGGTGGTGCAGCGCCTGTCGCGCGAAGTGCCCGAGTATTTCAAGGGCACGTCCAATGTCTACCAGGCGATGAAATTCAACCTGGTGCCGATTGGCACCATGGCGCATGAATACATGCAATCATTCCAGGCCTTCGGCGTGCGGCTGCGCGATTTCCAGAAGGCGTCGCTGGAGGCATGGGTGCAGGAATACCGCGGCGACCTGGGCATTGCTCTGACCGACGTGGTGGGGATGGATGCGTTCCTGGACGACTTCGACCTGTATTTTGCCAAGCTGTTCGACGGCCTGCGCCACGATTCGGGCGATCCGGTGGTGTGGGGAGAAAAGGCATTGGCGCACTACGCTGCGCTGCGCATCGACGCCAAGACCAAGCGCCTGGTGTTTTCCGACGGCCTGAACCTGGAGAAGGCGATCGCGCTGTACCGCCATTTTGCCGACCGCATCATGGCCGGCTTCGGCATCGGCACGCATCTGACCAACGACGTGGGCCTGACGCCGCTGAACATTGTCATGAAGCTGGTGACCTGCAATGGCCAGTCGGTGGCCAAGCTGTCCGATTCGCCAGGCAAGACCGTGTCCAAGGACGAGACCTTCCTGGCGTATCTGCGGCAGGTATTCAATCACCCTGCCGTCTGACCTGGCAGCTTACGCGGCCCGGCCGCCGAAGCCGGCGATGACGGCGTCGGCTTGCTCCACCTGGTCGTCGTCGTAGATATCGATGGTGAGCATGGCGCCGCTGCGTTCGCGCGCGTGTTCGGCGGCGTCCGGGCCGCCCGGGGTCAGGTTATCGAACAGATGGCTGACCACGCTGGTGGCAGCGCTTTGCGGCAATGGCTTGTGACGGGTGAGCGTGACGCTGGCCGATGGAAAACCTTTGGCGAGCAGGGCGCTGCGCGCGCTTTCGGCGTCCGTGACTTCCGTAAAGTTGCGGTGGATGGTGCGTGTCATGAAGGCCTCCTTGTAGTTGTCTGGCGGCGCGATCAACCTGCCGCCACGGGATGTGAATGATTTCACCGACGATTGTGCAGTGAAGACGATTCCATTGTGCCTCAGATTTTTTGTTACGTCTGTGCGGCCAGCGCCGCAGGCGTGCGCAGGATGAAGCGCATGGCCTGGTTGGCCAGCTCCTGCACATCGGCGCCGCTGCCCGGCTTGTACCATTGCACGGTCCAGTTGAGTGCGCCAAAAATCAGCAGCCGGTCGAATTCGGACGGCATGGCCCAGGCGCCGGAATGGTGCAATGCCGCGATGGCACGGTCCCATACCGCCTCGTAACGGTCCTTGAGCGCCACCACGCGCGAGCGCGACGGCTCGTCGAGCGACCGCCATTCATATAACAGCACCGCAATGTCATGGTGATCGGGCGCCAGCAGCGTGTGCAAATGGGCCTCGACCAGTTGGCGCAAGATCTCGCACGCAGGCAGCGGCTGGCTGCCGATGCGCTCGATCTCGGCCAGCGACTGCTCCATGCCGTGCTCCATGATAGCGGCCAGGATGTCCTGTTTCGACTTGAAGTGATAGAACCAGCTGCCCGCCTGAATGCCGGCCGCCGCCGCGATATCGCGCACCGTGGTGTTTTCGTAACCCTTGGTGCGGAACAGCAGGGCCGATTTTTCAATCAGCTCCGCGCGCAGCCCGCCCGTCTCGCCCTTGAGCGGACGACCACGTTTTTTCGGGCGGGGCACATCGATGGCAGCGGCATCTGGCATGGCTGGAATATTGGGCAGTGGAATCGTGTACCTTCGATTCTAATGCAGGGATCGTCCTTGCAATTGAAATTCGCGCGGAATGTGACGCTTTTGGATTGGAAGCCGGTTGGTTTTTGTTGCGTTGCAACAGTCCGCCTGCCAGCGTACGGCCAGGCGCCAGGCCTGACCGTAAAGAAAAATGGTGCCGGTATATTTCCCGACCGCCGGCGCCGGTAGAAGCACCCGCGAGGGCGCTAATGAGTGGTTCTATGTGAGAACTGAGAACCATCATAGCGGCCGAATGTGACAGGCGTTTGACCTTGTACCCGACAGCACGCACCAGCCGTGCGCGGCGGGCCAAAGTGGAGTAGAATGACAAGTCTGTGGGGACGACCTGGTTTCGACGTGGGTTGCAAAGCAGAGCAGGGCATACCGAGGGCTGGTTACCTCGTAAATACACCCAGAAAAAACTTAACTGCAAACGATAACTCGTACGCACTGGCAGCTTAATTGCTGTTAGCTCCACAACACCTCGTCCCTGGGGTGGGCCGTTAAAAGCTGTGGAGTCATTTACAGGGACTCGCGCTGTGAGGGGTCACTTCAATCAGCGCTAAATCTAAGGTGAATCGCTAGTCCAAAACGTGCACGTCCGTGTTGTACTGGTTAAATTAAATGATAGTGCTAAGTATGTAGAACTGTCTGTGGAGTGCTTGCGGACGCGGGTTCGATTCCCGCCGTCTCCACCACTTATTCGTTTCAAGCAAGCTCAGCAAGACCTAAAAAACCCGCCCCGTGCGGGTTTTTCTCTATTTGGCTAGCCCAAGTGGTTTAAAGGCGTACCCTAGCAGCCAATGGGATATAAGGTTGTCCCAACGGCGGCAAGCGGTGGGTCCTTGTCAGGAGCAGAGCTTCAGGGGAAACTTGGAATTGCTATTGTTCATATGGGCACGGGGAACGTCAGCATAATCGGCGCGGG